>NZ_BAAAMR010000104.1:0-34253 GCF_039529375.1 Actinomadura napierensis | reverse complement strand
CTCGGCGGGGACGGCCGCCACCAGCGCGGCCAGCGGGACGCCGGCCGCGAGGGCGGTGCCGGCCGCCCGCCGCCCGCTCACACTCCGTTTCATGATCATCACGACTGGCGGTCTTTCCGGCGGCGTCTCGCGGAAAACCCCGGGAGCCGTCGACGGAAAGGCAAATGACCATTACATCGGCCGCGTGAACCCGCTCGCCCGCCCGGACGTCCGGGCGGGCGTCCAGGCGGGCGGAGGGCCGTTCTCCATCGATATGGGAATTATGGAAGCCGGCAGGTGCCGTTGTCGGACTTCGACGGGTCGCTTTCGGAGGTGCCCGTCAGCGTCAGCTTCGCCTTGCGCTCGGCGCCCGGGCCCGCCTTCGCCCACACCACGACGTTCGCGGACCGGCCGTTCTGCGCGGTGGCCAGCTCGTTCGGCAGCCAGGTCGTCCAGCCCTTGCCGTCCACCGCCGCCTTGAGGCGGAAGACGTCGGAGCCGTAGACGCCGGTGCCGCCCTTGCCGTGGTTGTCCACGCGCATCGTGCACTTCGCCCAGCCGCCGCCCGCCGGCTTGGCGTTACCGGAATCGACCTTGACGCCGCGGCGCTGCGACCCGGCTCCGTCCAGCGAGCGAATCGCCACCGTGTACGACAGGACACCGTTCTTGTCGCGCTTGAGGTCGAGCACGTAGAAATGCAGCCGGTTCGCCTCGTCGACGTATTCGAACTCGCTGCCCGAATTCGTCCCGGCATGGAACAGCGCGTCCGACAGCTGGCGGTAGTCGCCGATCGTCATCTTCTGCGGCGTGCCGTCCGGCAGGACGAAGTCGGTCTTGTCGATGTCCTGCGGATTCGCGTCCTCGATCCAGATGAACGGCGCCCGGTCCTGGTTCTTGGTCTTCGCCAGCAGGACGCCGGAGTCGGGTGTGAACGAGTCCATCCCCATCCGGTCGACGACCTCGAGGGTGTAGTTGTCGAACTTGCCGCCGTCGCACAGCGGGTCCGTGCCGGTGTCGCAGCCCGGCTCCTTGTCGCCGCCCGCGCCCAATTGGAGGTTGACGCCCGCGAGGCCGCCCTCGCTCGGCTCCGTCGACCGCGCGGTGATCCGCGCGACGACCGTGCCGTCCTGCGCGAGCGCGTCCCGGTTCAGCTGGAGCACCTTGCTCGCGTCGACGATGCCGAGCTTCAGCTTGTTGCGGAGCATGTGCTCCGAGCCCATGGACGCGCCGCTGACCGCCGGGATCGTCCACCGGCTGTGCGGGCCGCCCGGGCCGTTGAAGCTGCCGCGGCTCAGCATGTCCCACGGCCCCGTGTACGAGCGGCGCGGCGGCACCCCGTACGGGTTGTTGTAGTTGTCGCCGATGCCGAGGATGTGGCTGAACTCGTGCGCGAACACGCCCATCCCCGAGCTCTCCGCCTGCGTGGAGCTGCCGGTGACCGCGTTCGGCCAGATCGTCGCGCCGGCCTGCCAGGACGTCCAGTCCACGTACCGGGTCTTCACCCAGTTCGGCAGGTTCGGGTCGCCCGGTCCCCACTCGGCCGGGACGTCCTCCTTGGTCTGGAACTTCATCTGCCCGAACTCCTGCCAGGTGGACGACTCGTCCTGACCGGCGCTGAGGAAGAAGACGAAGTCGAACTTCTTGGCGGTCTCCTCGCCGACGTCGGCGACCCACGCGGCGCGCGCGTCCTTGCGCAGGTCGCGGTTGCAGGTGTCGCCGGCCGGGCAGCCGGTGCCGCCCTGCATGTCGTCCACGCCGTACTCGTGGTCCTTGGCGGGCATCTGGTAGGCGCCGAACGCGGTGAGGTCCACGCCGTAGCGTCCGCCGGAGTCCTCCATCCAGTACTCGTGCAGCGTGTGGCCGTGGTTGAGGTCCTCGGGCTTGTTGAGGAAGTCCTGGTAGAACTTGGCGACCTGGTCGCGGGGGACGTCGCCGACCATGTTCGGGTTTCCGAAGATCGTGGAGTTCTTCGGCTGCGTGACCACGAACGGCTGGTTCGGGTAGTCGACGAGGACGACCGCGCCGTTGAAGTTCTTGATCGAACCCTTGTGGGACGGGTCGGCCCACGAGGTGCCGGGGATCGACGCGTAGTCGCCCCAGGTCATCGTGTCGGGGAGCTCGTAGTTCTGGGGGTCGAGGGGGCGGGGGCCGCCGGCCGCGTAGGTGCGGGCGGACGGCTGGCCCTCCTGCCACGGCTGCGTCTGCGGCCAGTGCCGCATCTGCCACGGGTTGGCGGTGGGCTTCGGGATCGGAGGTCTCGCCTGCGCGGCGGCCGGCACGGCCGCGAGGCCCGCGAGCAGCACCGCTGCCGTCACGGGCACCAGGAGCGTCTTCTTCGCGCGCATGTCTCCCCTGTCTCGGGTGCTTGCCGAGAAAGGTAGGAGCGCGGCCGTCCGGGTGCTATGGCCTCTTTGCACGATCTTGTGGCGTTCGTCCTGGCATGTCGCGCCGTGGCCGGTTCGAGGCGAGGCCGTACGGCCCCGTTCTCGCGCGACGGTCCTTACAGCAGCGAGCGCGTCGCCAGGACGATGCCGTCCTCGTCGGCGTAGAGCCAGTCGCCCGGACGGAACTCCACGCCGCCGAACGTCACCGGCACGTCCACCTCGCCCGCCCCGTCCTTGGCGCTCTTGCGCGGGTTGGAGCCGAGCGCCTTGACGCCGAGGTCGAGGTCGCGCAGCGCCGCCACGTCCCGGACGGCCCCGTTGATCACCACGCCGGACCACCGGTTCGCCACTGCGGCCGCCGCGATCATGTCGCCCATCAGCGCGGACCCCAGCGAGCCGGCGCCGTCCACGACCAGCACCCGGCCCTCGCCCGGACTGTTCAGCAGCTTCTTCACCAGGCCGTTGTCGCGGTGGCAGCGCACCGTCGAGACCGGGCCGGCGAACGCCGCGCGGGCCCCGTACTGCCGGAACTGCGTCTCGCAGCTGCGCAGCTCGTCCCCGAAGTCGTCGATGAGGTCAGCGGTCGCGAAGTCCATGCCCGGCAGCCTACTGGGCGGTAACCCCGTCGGCCGACGGGGCGTCGGTCGGGCGGCCGATCAGCCGCGACAGCACGATCGCGGTCTTGGTCGCGGTGATGTTGCCCTCGCGGCGCAGCCGCTCCAGGGCCTGCTCCAGGTGCTGGATGTCGCGCGCCCGCACGTGCACCAGCGCGCTGGCGTCGCCGCTGATCGTGTACGCGGCGACCACCTCCGGATGGCCGCGCACGCTGGAGTAGATCTCCTCCGGCGACGTCGCGCCGGTGCAGAAGATCTCGATGAACGCCTCGGTCGTCCAGCCGAGCGCGGCCGGGTCGACCACCGCCGCGAAGCCGGTGATGACCCCGTCCGCGCGCAGCCGGTCGACCCGCCGCTTCACCGCGGGCGCCGACAGCCCGACCTTGTCGCCGATCTGCGCGTAGGAGGCGCGGCCGTCCTCGAGGAGCCGCGCAACGATTCGGCGGTCAAGCTCGTCAAGACGCAACAAATAACACCCCCGAAGTCGGTTTTCGTCATTGGTCGCCGGTAACCCCCGAACATACGCTGGATATGGACCGGCGGCCACCCACCGCGTCCGGTCCCTCCCCCCTCGGCACCGGGCCCCCGCCCGGTGTCCCAGCGATGCCCCGGCCCGACCGGCCGGGCCCCGACCGCGAGAAGGAGCGTCGTGACGCCGACCGAACAGCTGCGGGCGATGTCCGAGGAGCACAGCGCGCACAACTACCACCCCCTCCCGATCGTCGTCGCCGGCGCCGAGGGCGCCTGGCTCACCGACGTCGAGGGCCGCCGCTACCTCGACATGCTGGCCGCCTACTCCGCGGTCAACTTCGGGCACCGCAACCCGCGCCTCGTCGCGGCCGCCCGGCGGCAGCTCGAACGGGTCACCCTCGTCAGCCGCGCGTTCGACCACGACCAGTTCGGGCCGTTCGTCACCGAACTCGCCGAGCTGTGCGGCAAGGACATGGTGCTGCCGATGAACAGCGGCGCCGAGGCCGTCGAGACGGCCCTGAAGACCGCCCGCAAGTGGGGCTACGAGGTGAAGGGCGTCCCCGCCGGCGAGGCGAACATCATCACGTTCGAGGGCAACTTCCACGGCCGCACCACCACGATCGTCAGCTTCTCCACCGACCCGGACGCCAGGGACTCCTACGGCCCCTACACGCCCGGGTTCCGGACCGTCCCGTACGGGGACGTCGACGCGCTGAAGTCGGCGATGGACGCCTCGACCGTCGGCGTGCTGATCGAACCGATCCAGGGCGAGGCCGGCGTGAACGTCCCGCCGAGCGGGTTCCTGCGCGCGGTCCGCGAGCTGTGCACCGCGAACGGCACGCTGATGATCGCCGACGAGATCCAGTCCGGCCTCGGCCGCACCGGCACCACCTTCGCCGTCGAGCACGAGGACGTCGTCCCCGACGTCTACATCCTCGGCAAGGCGCTCGGCGGCGGCATCATGCCGGTGTCGGCCGTGGTCGCCGACCGCGACGTGCTCGGGGTGTTCAAGCCGGGCCAGCACGGCTCGACATTCGGCGGCAACCCGCTCGCCTGCGCGATCGGCCGCGAGGTGATCGCGATGCTGAGGACCGGCGAGTACCAGGAGCGGTCCCGCGCGCTCGGCGCGCACATGCACGAGCGCCTCGGCCGGCTCGACTCCGGTCTCGTCCGCGAGGTGCGCGGACGCGGCCTGTGGGCGGGCGTCGAACTGCGCGGCAAGGCCCGCCCCGTCAGCGAGCGGCTGATGGAGCTCGGCGTGCTCGCCAAGGAGACGCACGACACCACGCTGCGCCTCGCCCCGCCGCTGATCGTCGAGCGGGAGGACCTGGACTGGGCGCTGGACCAGCTGGAAAACGCTCTCGGTTAGCCCAGGGGGGCGACCCCCTGGAACCCCCGTTACGAACGACAGGCCGTTTCCCGCTCCGCTGGCGCTCCGCGCGAAACAGCCTGTCGTTCCGTTCGGCGGGCAGGCCCGCTGCGCTCGCTGGCGCTCGCTCCGCGTGCCTGCCCGTGGCTGGGGTTGAGGTCTGGCCCTCCGTACGTTTGTTCAGCCGGCGCGCTCTGCAATAGGGGCTGCAAATCGAGCACAGGATTTGGCCGGGGCCGCCTGTCGGGCGGGGACGAGGGGGCGCGCGGGGGGATGGTGTGCGGCATGCAGGCCAAGCCGTCCGCGCAGGACGCCCCCGAGAAGAAGCCGTCCGGACGCAGGCGGCGGCGGGTGCTCATCGGCTGCGGCGGGCTCGCGGTGACCGCGCTGCTGCTGCTCGGCGGCGGCGCCTACCTGCTGCAGAACGCCTACGACGACGGCGTGAAGCGGATCGCGGGCGCGATGCCGGAGCGCAGCGGCCGGCCGGCCTCGACCGGACGCGGCGAGAACTGGCTGCTGATCGGGTCGGACCGGCGGTCGGACATGCCGTCGATGGGCGCCCGGTCCGACACGGTCATGCTGGTGCACCTGTCGGGGCGGGACGGCCGGGTGTCGGTGATCGCGATCCCGCGGGACAGCTGGGTGACGATCCCCGGGCACGGCGGCGGGAAGGTCAACGCGGCGTTCTCCTACGGCGGGCCGAAGCTGCTGATCCGGACGGTGGAGAAGCTGAGCGGCGTGCGCGTCGACCACTACGCATCCCTGGACTTCGGCGGGTTCGTGAAGATGACCGACGCGCTCGGCGGCGTCGACGTCACCGTCGCCAAGCGCACCTATGACCCGATGCACAACCGGACCTGGCCCGCCGGGCACCAGCACCTGGACGGCACCGAGGCGCTCGACTTCGTCCGGCAGCGCTGGAACCTGCCCGGCGGCGACCTCGACCGGATCAAGCGGCAGCAGGCGTTCCTGCACGCGCTGGCGGACAAGGCGCTCGACACCCGCAACCCGCTCAAGATCGACCGGTTCATCCGGGCGGCGACGCACTCGGTGACCGTGGACGACTCGGTGACGTCGGGCACGCTGCGCGGGCTGGCGGCGCGGCTGCTGAAGACGCCGCTGCTGGAGTACCTGACGGCGCCGGTCGACCGGTTCGCCTCGCGGCACGGGCAGAGCGTGGTGCTGCTGGACGGGGCGGCGGACGGCGAGCTGTTCGCCGACGTCCGCAACGACCGGGTCGGGGACTTCGTGGCCCGCAACGGCGCGGCGAACACGGTGGGAACCGTGCGCTGACCTGTACGGATAAGTCGGGCATCAGAACAATATGACGACCAAGGTCTGGATGGATTAGTCTAAGTGGACTAATCGGCTTCGACCAAGAAGGTCGCCTCATGTCCCGACCCCTCACACCGCTCGCGCTCACCGTGCTGCGCATGCTGTGCGACGGGCCCATGCACCCGTACGAGATGCAGCAGCGCATCCGCGACCACGCCTACGACCACGCGGTCAAGATCACGCACGGTTCGCTGTACCACTCGGTGGAGCGGCTGGCGTCCGCCGGCCTGATCGAGCCGCTGGAGACCAGCCGCGAGGGCCGCCGGCCCGAGCGGACCGTCTACGCGGTCACCAGCGCCGGACGCGACGCCGCGCACATCCGCCTCGCCGAGCTGCTGGCCAAGCCCGTCGAGGAGTTCCCGCTGTTCGGCACCGGGCTGGCGTTCGTCAACCTGCTGCCGGAGGCCGAGGTCGCCCGGCAGCTGCGGACCCGGGCCATCGCGCTGGAGTCGCTGCTCGTCGGGAACCAGGCGGCCAACGAGTCGCTCCGCAAGCGCGGGCTGGAGCGCTACAAGCTGCTCGACCAGGAATGGTCGATCGCCCGGTTCCGCAGCGAGCTGGAGTTCGTCCAGGGCCTCGCCGAGGACCTGGAGTCCGGGCGGCTGACCTGGTCCGACGACGCGAACGTGACCTCCTGCCACTCGCCCCACCAGCACGAACACTGCACCGACTACCACACTCGCACCGACAAGGGGGCACCATGAGCAAATGGCGCGGGAACCCGTGGGCGATCCTGCTGACGCTCTCCCTGGGTTTCTTCATGACGCTGCTCGACCTGACGATCGTGAACATCGCGATCCCGAGCATGATCGACAAGCTCGACGCCTCGCTGGACGAGGTGCTCTGGGTGGTCAACGCCTACATCCTGGTGCTGGCCGTCCTGCTCATCACCGCCGGCCGCCTCGGCGACCTGTGGGGCAAGAAGAACCTGTTCATCGCCGGTGTCGCGCTGTTCACGCTGTCCAGCCTGGCGTGCGGCATCTCGCAGGACCCGGCCCAGCTCATCGCGGCCCGCGCCGTGCAGGGCCTCGGCGCCGCGCTGCTGATGCCGCAGACCATGTCGATGATCATCAGCGTGTTCCCGGCGGAGCGGCGCGGCACCGCGCTCGGCGTCTGGGGCGCGGTCGCGGGCGTGTCCACCATCGCCGGCCCGACCATCGGCGGCCTGCTGGTCACCAGCCTCGACTGGCGGTGGATCTTCTTCGTGAACCTGCCGATCGGCATCATCGTGCTGGCGATGGCCGTGCCGATCCTGCCCGCCCACATCCCCACGGTGAAGCACCGCTTCGACATCGCCGGCGTCCTGCTCGCCTCCGCCGGCCTGTTCTGCCTGACGTTCGCGCTGACCGAGGGCCAGAAGTACGACTGGAACGAGGGCATCTGGGGCCTCATCGCGGCCGGCCTCGCGCTCTTCGCGATCTTCTACATGTACCAGCGGACGCAGCAGGACCGCGAGCCGCTGGTGCCGTTCTCGCTGTTCCGCGACCGCAACTTCACGATCCTGAACTTCGTCGGCGCGGCCGTGTCGATCGGCATGATCGGCATGTTCCTGCCGATGACGATCTACATGCAGTCCGTGCTCGGCTTCAGCGCCCTCAAGGCCGGCCTGGTGATGGCGCCGTCCTCGGTGGTGTCGATGTTCCTCGCGCCGGTCGCCGGCAAGCTGTCGGACCGCATCGGCGGCAAGTTCATCCTGATGGGCGGCCTCACCCTCTACGCGATCGGCATGCTGTGGCTGGTGCTCGTCGCCGAGGTCGGGACGAGCTGGACCGCGTTCATCCCCGCGCTCGTCGTCGCCGGGTTCGGCATCGGCGGGGTGTTCGCGCCGATGGCCACCGAGGCCACCCGGCACGTCCCGCCCCACCTTGCGGGCGCCGCGTCCGGCGTGAACAACACCGTCCGGCAGATCGGCTCGGTGCTCGGCAGCGCCGCGGTCGGCGCCGTCCTGCAGAACCAGCTCGCCTCGTCGCTCAAGGACGAGGCCGCGACCCGCGCGGCGGCGCTCCCGCCGGACGTGCGGCCCGGCTTCGTCAAGGGCTTCGCCGGCGCCGCCAAGGGCGGCCTGGAGGTCGGCGCGGGCCAGACCGGCACCCAGCAGAAGCTGCCGCCGGGCGTCCCCGCGAACGTGGTGCACCGCGTCCAGGAGGTCGCCGGCCAGGTCTTCACGCACGGCTTCGTGCACGCCCTGAAGCCGACGATGGTCCTGCCGATCGTCGTCGTCCTGGCCAGCGCCGCCGCCTGCCTCGGTGTCAAGGGCTACCGCTCCACCCCCTCGGCCGGCAAGACCGACCCCGCCCCGGCCACAGCCAACACCTGACCCCGAACGACGTTGACTTGCGGCGAGTCGTCGTTATGGCGCGGCTCATAACGACGACTCGCCGCAACTCAACGGGCTAGCCGAGCCCGTGGTAGTCGCCCTCGTAGAAGATCAGGGGGCGGGCGTCGGGGGACGGGACGTCGAGGCTGAGGACCTCGCCGACGACGATGCTGTGGTCGCCGGCGTCGTGGACGGCGTGGGTGCGGCATTCGAGCGCGGCGACGGCGTTCTTGAAGATCGCGGCGCCGGTGACCGGGCCGCGGACGTGCTCCCAGCCCTGCAGCTGGCCGTCCAGCATGCGGCCGCGGGTCGCGAACCACTGCGAGGCGTCCCGCATCTCCTCGGCCAGCACCGACACCGCCCACTCGCCGGCGTCGAGCGCGAGGTCGTGGAAGCGCGCGATCTTCTCGGGGCAGAACATGACCAGCAGCGGGTCCAGCGACACCGAGGCGAACGCGTTCACGGTCATCGCGTGGTCGTTGCCGTCCACCACGCTCGTCACGATCGCGACGCCCGTCGCGAACCTGCCCACCACCTGCCGGAAGAGCCCGGGATCCACCCCGGGGTCCCCGTTGTCGCCGTTCACAAGGCGCACACCCTACCGAGCTCCCTACCCGCGGGTGCGCGCCGCCCTCCCGGTGAGCCACTGCCCGGGCGGGCCGGGCGACGGGACCCGCGCCACCGCGATCCCCGCGGCCACCATGCCGCCGACGATGTACACATACCCCGCGAGCGTTCCCGGAATGACCAGGTCGCCCTCCGAGCGCTGCATGGACATCACTATCACCACGACGCCCCACACCACGGCGGGCACCGCGGCGCCGATCTTGCCGCCCATCCCCCAGCCGGCCAGCCGGGCCATGGCGTACACCAGCAGCGCCAGCACGACCGAGGTGACCGGCACGTCCCCGGCCGTCCACTGCTGGGCGTACGAGCCGACCAGGCCGAGGACGCCGCCGAGCAGGCCGAGCGCCGCGTACGCCGCGCCCGTCACGAGGGACTCCAGCGGCCCCTCCGCGCGCGCGCCCGCGCCCGCCGCGGACGCGCCGCCCGCCGCTTGGGCGGGAAGATCGTCCTTGGCCAGGCTCACCCGGGCCTCGTCGTCCTCGTCCACGCCCTCAGCGTAGCGAGGGAATCAGGCCCCGGCGTCGCGCAGCCCGGCGAACAGGTCGGTCTCGCGGCGGCCTGGGCCGACCGGGCCGAGCTCGCCCGCCTGGAGGATGAAGTACTCGGTGCCGAACGCCTGCTGGCCGAGGTTGTTCGACAGCGCGAAGAACGGCCCGGCCTCCTCGGGCGCCACCGTGATCTGGGTGCGGTGCGCGCGCAGCGCGGCCAGCTTGGCGGGCAGGTGCGCGCGGGCGTCCACGACCGTGGTGACCTGCCCGTCCGGCACGCCGGAGCCCAGCTCGTCCAGCCCGGCGACCCGCGCGAACGGCAGCTTCGCCTCGCGCATCACCGCGATCGCCCGGGCCAGGACGGTGCGCGGGGTGGCGTAGGCGTAGAACTTCGCGGCCCGCCACGGCTCGCCGCCGCCGGTGAACGCCGGGTCGGCGGCCAGCTCGAACGCCCGCCAGGCGACGCGGTGCGCCTGGATGTGGTCGGGGTGCCCGTAGTTGCCGCGCTCGTCGTAGGTGACGATCACGTGCGGCCGGACCTCCCGGATGATCTCCGCGAGCCCGCCGGCCGCCTCGTCGACGTCGGCGCGCCAGAAGCTGCGCGGATCGTCGTTGGTGGCGGTGCCCATCATGCCCGAGTCGCGCCAGCGGCCGGGGCCGCCGAGGTAGCGGTGGTCGCGCACGCCGAGCGCCGCGGCCGCCGCCGCCATCTCCCCGATCCGGTACTCGCCGAGGCGGTCCTCCTTGTCGGAGGCCAGGTGGCGCAGCTCATCGGGGATGACTTCGCCCTCCTCGCCCAGCGTGCAGGTGACGAGACAGACGTGGGCGCCCTCGGCGGCGTACTTGGCCATGGTCGCCCCGGTCCCGATGGACTCGTCGTCCGGATGGGCGTGGACGAACAGGATCCGCGGCTCCTTCATGGTCACGAGCCTACTCAGGCTCCCCGGGCACGGCGATGACCGCCCTGCCCGGGGGACCGCGACGCCCCGGCGGGCGCGACGTCAGTCGCCCCCTCCGCCGCCACCGGCACCGGTGCCGCCTCCCCCGCCGCCGTCGCCTCCGCCGTCACCGCCGCCCGCGGTGTTCGTCGGGTTCGCCGTCGGCGTGTGCGAGGGCGGCGGCTCGCTGGTGGGGGCCTCGCTGGTCGGGGTCTCCCTGGTCGGCGCCTCACTCGTCGGGAGGCGCGTCGGCGCCTGCGTGGGCCGGTGCGACCGCGGGGTCGTCGGCGTCTCCTGGGTGGGCTCCTCCTCGGTCGGGCTGTCGGAGGTCGTCGCCGAGTCGGAGACGGTCGGGGACGTCCCCGGGTTCGGGGTCTCGTTGTTGCCCCGGTTCGCCATGTAGAGGCCCACGACCAGCGCGAGCACGGCGATCGCCGCGACCGCCGCGAAGATCGGCCACTTGGACCGGCGCTCCGGCTCGAAGTCGTCGTAGCCGGTGTGCCGTCCGCCCTGGTACGGCGGCTGCTGGACGGGCGGCAGCGTGCCGGTGTAACTGGCGGGCGAGACCCGCTGCGTCCGCCCGCCGGGAGGCCCGCCCTGCGCGGCGCCGAAGGCCGCGGCGGCGCCCGCGCCGGCGGCGAGCGTGGAGCCCTCCGCGAGCATCGTGGTCGCCTGGCCGGGGTCGTCCATCCGGGTCTGCCCGGCGCCGCCCGGCCCGCTGCCGATCAGCGCCATCATCAGCTGCTGCGCGGTCGGCCGCCGCTCGGGCTCCTTCACCAGGCACGCCGCGACCAGCCGGTGCAGGTCGGCGGGCACGCCCTCCAGGTACGGCGGCTCGTTCATCACCCGGTTGATCACCGCGACCACGGTGTCGTCGCCGAACGGCGGGTGCCCGGTCGCGGCGAACACCATGGTGGTCGCCCACGCCCACACGTCCACGGCCTCGGTGAGGGTCGCGCCCGCCACCTGCTCGGGGGCCATGTAGGACGGCGTGCCGATCGCCTTGGTGGCGTTGGTCTGGCCGGTGTCCAGCGCCCGCGCGATGCCGAAGTCGATCACCCGCGGGCCGTCCGGCGCCATGATCACGTTGTGCGGCTTGAAGTCGCGGTGCACGATCCCGGCCTGGTGGATCGCCACCAGCGCCGTCGCGGTGCCGATCGCCAGCCGGTCGAGCGCCGCGCCGGTGATCGGCCCGGTCTCGGTGACCTGCGCGTACAGCGACGGGCCCGGCACGTACTCGCTGGCGATGTAGGGCTGGTCGCCCGCGACGTCGGCCTCCAGCACCTGCGCGGTGCAGAACCGGGCGACCTGCTTGGCGGCCTGCGCCTCGCGGACGAACCGGTTGCGGGCGGCCGCGTCCCCGGACAGGTCGGCGCGGAGCAGCTTGATGGCGGCCCTGTTACCCGAGGCGTCGATGCCCGCGTAGACGACGCCCTGGCCGCCTTCGCCGAGCCTTTCGACGATCTCGTACGAGCCCAGCCGCCGGGGATCGCCCGGCTGCAGCTCCGGCATGGACCACTCCTTCAAACCCGCGAGAACAAATGTGCTTGGGGAAGTCTTGAGCTTACGCGAGCGCGGGCGCGGCCACCGGCCGTTCCCCGGCCGCGACGACCGCCCGGAATCATAGGGCCAGGCACCGGCGCCGCGCCGCCGTTCGCAAAGGCTCGCGGGCTGGCAGACTCGGATGCCATGAGCATCAGCTATCCGCGGCAGAGCGCCCGCACCCGCCGTTTCACCCTCGGCGTCCCGCGCGCCTTCCAGATCGCGCCGGACGGGACGCGCGTGGCGTTCCTGCGCACCAGGGCGGGCGACGATCCGGTGACCTGCCTGTGGACGCTGGACACCGGCACCGGCGAGGAGCGCCTGATCGCCGACCCGGCCGCGCTGGACGTGCCGGGCGAGGGGAACCTGCCCGCCGAGGAGCGGGCCCGCCGCGAGCGCGCGCGCGAGCAGGCGGGCGGCATCGTCGGGTACGCCACCGACCGGGAGATGCGGCAGGCCGTGTTCACCCTCGGCGGCCGGCTCTACGTCGCCGACATCGGGTCCGGGCAGGTCCGGGAGCTGCCCGCGCAGGCGCCGGTGTTCGACCCGCGCCCCGACCCGGCTGGCCGCCGCGTCGCCTACGTGTCCGGGCGGACGCTTCGGGTGATCGAGATGGACGGCTCGGACGACCGGGCGCTCGTGCAGCCGGAGTCGGAGCAGATCTCCTACGGCCTCGCGGAGTTCGTCGCGGCCGAGGAGATGGGCCGGATGCGCGGCCACTGGTGGTCACCGGACGGCGGGACGCTGCTGGTCGCGCGGGTGGACGAGACGCCGGTGCAGCGCTGGCACATCGCCGACCCCGCCAACCCCGACCGGACGCCGACCGAGATCGCCTACCCGGCGGCGGGGACGCCGAACGCGATCGTGTCGCTGGTCCTGCTGAAGGTGGACGGCGGCCGGCTCGGCGTCGCCTGGGACCGCGGCATGTTCCCCTACGTCGTCACCGCGTCCTGGGACCGGCACGGCCTGGTGATCGTCGTGCAGCCGCGCGACCAGCGGTCCCAGCGGGTGCTGCGGGTCGACCCGTCCAACGGGGAGACGTCGCTGGCGCACAACGAGCACGACCCGGTGTGGACCGACATCGTGCCCGGCCTGCCCGCGCACACCGGGACGGGCGACCTCGTGTGGGTCACCGAGGACCGCGAGACCGACACCCGCCGCATCACGGTCGGCGGGAAGCCGGTCACGCCGGGCGGCCTGCAGGTCCGCTCGATCCTCGGCGTGGAGGGCGAGTCGATCCTGTTCACCGCGTCGGAGGAGCCCACCGAGGTGCACCTCTACTCCTACGACGCCGGGGAGATCGTCCGCCTCACCGACGGGCAGGGCGTGTTCGGCGGGGTACGGGCCGCCGGTGTGACCGTGGTCACGGGGTCGCGGCTGGACCGTCCGGGCACCGAGGTGGAGGTGCGCGAGCCGTCCGGCATCCACCCGGTCGCGTCGCTCGCCGAGACCCCGGTGATCACGCCGCGGGTCGAGCTGCTGCGCGCCGGCGACCGGGAGGTCCGCACCGCCGTGGTGCTGCCGACCGGCTGGAAGCCCGGCGACGGGCGGCTGCCCGTCCTGATGGACCCCTACGGCGGCCCGCACGCGCAGCGGGTGCTGGCCGTCCAGCGGGCGTACTGCGAGGCGCAGTGGCTCGCCGACCAGGGCTTCGCCGTGGTGATCGCGGACGGCCGGGGCACGCCGGGCCGCGGCCCGGTCTGGGACCGCGCGGTCCGCGGCGACTTCGTCGAGCCGGTGCTGGAGGACCAGATCACCGCGCTGATCGAGGCGGCGCGGGTGCACCCGGCCGCGCTCGACCTGGACCGGGTCGGCATCCGCGGCTGGTCGTTCGGCGGCTGGCTCGCGGCGCTGGCGGTGCTGCGCCGCCCGGACGTGTTCCACGCGGGCATCGCGGGCGCGCCGGTCACCGACTGGCGGCTGTACGACACCCACTACACCGAGCGCTACCTCGGCCACCCGGACGAGGAGCCGGAGAGCTACGCCGACAACTCGCTGATCGGGATGGCGGGCGAGCTGAAGCGCCCGCTGATGATCATCCACGGGCTCGCCGACGACAACGTGGTCGCCGCGCACACGCTGCGGCTGTCGTCGGCGCTGCTGGCCGCCGGCCGCCCGCACACCGTCCTGCCGCTGTCGGGCGTCACCCACATGACCCCGCAAGAGGTGGTGGCGGAGAACCTCCTCCTCGTCCAGGTCGAGTACCTCAAGACCGCCCTGGCTCGATAAGCGGCCGCCGGACCGGAGACGCCGTTTCTTCCCCAGCCACGCAGGACCCTGGACCGTCGCGATCGCGAGCGAAGCCGGATTCGAGCGAAGCAAGAATCCGATCGCGCAGCGAGGCCCCCAGGGCCGAGCCGGAGCGATGCAGCGATACGCGGTGCCCGCCGAAGGGAGGGCGCCCAGCGCCCGACCGCCAAGGGCAATGCAAACTAACATTGCCAGGACGTCCAGAGGGCGGCGTAGGAGCCGTCCTCGGCGAGGAGCTCGTCGTGGGTGCCGAGCTCGGTGATCCGGCCGTCCTCGACGACCGCGACGCGGTCGGCGTCGTGCGCGGTGTGCAGCCGGTGCGCGATCGCCACGACGGTCCGGCCGTCCAGGACGGCGGCGAGCGTGCGCTCCAGCCGGCGGGCGGCGCGCGGGTCGAGCAGCGACGTCGCCTCGTCCAGCACCAGCGTGTGCGGGTCGGCGAGGACGAGCCGGGCCAGCGCGAGCTGCTGCGCCTGCGCGGGCGACAGCGCCGCGCCGCCCTCGCCGACCTCGGCGTCGAGGTCCGGGCCGTCCCAGTCGACGGTCGCGAGGACGTCGCGGATCCGGGCGTCGGACGCGTCCGGGCGTGCCATCGCCAGGTTCTCGCGCAGCGTGCCGCGGAACACGTGGTGCTCCTGGGTGACGAGCGCGACGTGGCCGCGCAGGTCGTCCATGGGCAGCTCGACCAGGGGGACGGGCGCGCCGGACCCGACCGTGACCGCGCCGGAGCGGGGGCCGTCGATCCCGGCGAGCAGGCGGCCCAGCGTCGACTTCCCGGCGCCGCTCGGCCCG
The DNA here is from genome assembly GCF_039529375.1 of Actinomadura napierensis. Taxonomy (NCBI): domain Bacteria; kingdom Bacillati; phylum Actinomycetota; class Actinomycetes; order Streptosporangiales; family Thermomonosporaceae; genus Actinomadura; species Actinomadura napierensis. Next base: position 19,147 of record NZ_BAAAMR010000104.1, on the reverse strand, counting down.
ACCATCGCCAGCCGCTCCCCCGGCCGCAAGTCGAGGTCCACGCCGTGCAGGACGTCGCGGCCCGTCCGGTAGGAGTAGCGGACGTCCCGCGCGGCGAGCCGCTCGCCGTCCGGGCGCCGCTCCCCCGCCTCCCGGTCCGGCGGGACGTTCCCGACGCCGAGCAGCCGGGCCAGGGACGCGCCGCCGAGCTGCAGCTCGTCCAGCCGGGACAGCAGCATGTCGACCGGTTCGATCAGCTGCTGGACGTACAGGGTCGCGGCGGTGACCTGCGCGAGCGAGGCCATCCCGTGCGCGTAGAACAGGCCGCCGAAGAACAGCGTCGTGGCGACGGGCAGCACGAACCCGAACTCGGCGACCGGGAACAGGACGGTCCGCAGCCGCAGCGTGTACCGCTCGGCGGCGTAGCTGCGGGCGATGTCGGCGTCGCCGCGGGCGTGCCGGCGGCCGGCGAGCCCGAACGCCTCGACCGTCCGGGCGCCGTGCACGGTCTCGGCGAGCCCGTCGGCGATCAGCGCCCAGGACGCGTTCTCGCGCAGGTAGCCGTCCCGGCAGCGCGGCAGGTACCAGCGCATCACGCCCCACAGGACCGGGACGGACACCAGGCACGGCAGCGCGACCAGCGGGCCGTTGAGCAGCAGCGCGCCGAAGGTGAACGCGCCGACGACGATCGCGACGAGGGTCTCCGGCACCGCCTCGCGCAGCGAGGTGCCGAGCGTGTCGACGTCCCGGGACGCGCGGGTGACCAGGTCGCCGGTGCCGGCCCGCTCGACCGCGGACAGCGGCAGCCCGAGCAGCCGGTCGACGAACTCCTCCCGCAGCTCGGCCAGCACGCGCTGGCCGAGCCGCGCGGAGGTGAAGTAGGCGTACCGGGTCAGCACGCCCTGGACGATCACGAACGCGGCGATGGCGAGCGCGGCGGTGTCGATGTGGGCGGTGCCGTCGCCGACGCCCTCGACCAGGTCGCCGAGCAGCCGGGGCGCGACGAGGCCGGCCGCGGCGGCGAGCCCGTGCAGCGCCAGCGTCCCGGCGAGGGCGCGCGGATGCCGCAGCGCGATGCGCCGCGCGTACGCCCGCACCTGCGCGGGTTCCGCGACCGGCAGGATCTCGGTGCTCACGTTTCCTCGGGCCTTCCGTGCTTCGTGTTCGGTGGTTCCGCAGTCCCCGGTGTCAGGGGCTCGGGACGCCCTCGCCGCGGGTGACGGCCGCGGCGTAGCGCGGCTCGGACAGCATCAGGTCGCGGTGCGGGCCCTCGGCGACGACCCGCCCGTCCTCGACGAACGCGACGTGCGCGGCGCGGTCCAGCATCAGCGGGCTGGTCGTGCACACGACGGTGGTGCGGCCCGCGCGCGCCTCGGCGAGCCGCTCGGCGATGCGCGCCTCGGTGTGCGCGTCGACGGCGCTGGTCGGCTCCACGAGGATCAGCACCTCGGGGTCGGCGGCGAGCGCGCGGGCCAGCCGCAGCCGCTGCCGCTGGCCGCCGGAGAACTCCCGTCCCGCCTCGGCGACGTGCCGGTCCAGGCCGGACGCGGCGGCGATGTCCTCGGCGGACGCCGCGCGCAGCGCCTCGTCCAGCACCGCCGGGGGCGTGCCGGGCGGCGCGAGGGCCTCGGCGAGGGTGCCGGAGAACAGCCTGTCCTCGTTGACCGCGACCAGCACGCGGCGGCGCAGGCCGGCGACCTCGCGCAGCGGGACGCCGGCGAAGTCGACGTCCCCGGGCGCGTACCGGCCGAGCCGGTCGGCGATGGCCTGCGCGTCGCGCGGCTGCGCGGCGGCGATCGCGGTGACCCGGCCGGGCCGCACCACCAGCCCGGACGCGATGTCGACGAGCTCGGCGGGCCCGGCCGGGCGGGCGGCGCCGCCGTCCGGCGCCGGCTCCAGGTCGAGCAGCCGGACGACCCGCCGCGCCGCCACCAGCCCCTTGGTGATCTTGCCGGCGGCCTCGCCGATCGTCCGCAGCGGGACGATCAGGAACACCGCGTAGCCGTAACAGGACACCAGGTCGCCGACGCCGATCTCGCCGCGCTCCACGTAGTGGGCGCCCGCCCACGTCACCGCGGCGATCAGCAGGCCGGGCAGCAGCACCTCGGCCCCGGAGATCCGGGACTCGGCGCGGGCCGCGGCCACGCCGGCGTCGCGGACCCGGCCGGACACGCCGCGGTACCGGCCGGAGAACAGCCGCTCCCCGCCGATGCCGCGCAGGATCCGCAGCCCCTCCACCAGGTCGGTGGCGCGGCCGTTCAGCTCGCCGACGAGTTCGCGGTGGGCCTCCTCGCGCTCGCGGAGCGGGCGCAGCAGGGGCGCCGCGAGCAGCAGCACCAGCGGGACGCCGACCAGCACGATCAGGCCGAGCTTCGGCGCCGTCACCAGCAGCACGGCCGCCACCACGACGATCGCGACGACGGCGCCGGAGCCGCGGCACACGATGTCGACGACGTCGCCGAGGTGCGCGACGTCGGACAGCCCGATGCTCACGACCTCGCCCGCGCCGAGCCGCTTCGGCAGCGTCGCGCCGAGCCGGGTGGCGTGCCGCGTGACGATCTGGACGGTCCGGTAGGCCGACGACAGCCACAGGAACACCGCGCGCCGGTGCCTGAGGATCCCGGTCGCGGCCTGCACGCCGCCGAGGACCAGCAGCACGCCCGTCCACGTGGCGAGCGCGCCGTCGTCGCGGCCGGCGACGCCGTCGCCGATGGCGCGGCCGATCGCGGCGGGCATCAGCGCCTGGCTGAGCATCCAGCCGACGCCGAGCAGGACGCCGGCCAGCACGCCGCGCCACTCGGCGCGCAGCAGCCAGAGCAGGTACCGGGTGGGGGATCTGTGGTCCGGGCTGCCTGGATCTTCCTCCGGCAACGGTTTCACCGGACGAAGATATGCGGCGGGCCCCGCCGAGTTCGAACGATTTTCTGGCCTGCGCCGGAGCGGCCGCCCGGCGGCGGGCCGGCGCGCCGGAGGGGGTTTCCGGGCCGTCCGGGACCCGCCTGACGGACGATCACAGGGGTGCGCGGGAAGGTGAGGACACGCTAAGGTCGGAGGGCACGGAGCGATGCTCCTCCGCTCCTCGAGCCGGGACTCCGGCGGCTACGCAGATGCCGCTCCCCCGGTGCGGTCCGGCCCTTGCGTCCTGCCGTCGCAGGAATAACCGGAACGGTCCGGCCGTTGCCAGTGCCGTCGCCCAGCCCCGAGTTCTCCGGAAGCTTAGTGAGCACTATCAGTCACCAGACGCATCCCTTCACGCCAGGGGCCACGTCCGCCGTCCAGGACCGGGTCGACCTGCTCCTCATCGACGACGACCCCTCCGACGTGCTGATGGTAGAGAAGATGCTCGCCGACAGCGGCCTGGACGCGCTGATCACCGTCGCGGCGGACCTGCCCACCGCGCGGCGCCGGCTGACCCGCCGCACCCAGTGCATCATCGTGGACCTGTCCGCGCCGGGCATCGACCGGCTGGAGGGGCTGCGGGAGGTGCTGGACATGTCCGGGACGGCCGCGGTGGTGGTGCTGACCGGGCTGGACGACGCGGGCCTCGGCGTCCGCGCGGTCGCCGCCGGTGCCGAGGACTACCTGGTCAAGCAGGAGGTCGACGGCCCGCTGCTGGCCCGCGCGGTGCGCTACGCCATAGAGCGCAAGCGGTCGGAGGAGACCGAGCGGCGGCTGGTGGAGGCGCGCATCCTGGGCCGCGAGAACGCGCGGCTGGAGCGCGGGCTGCTGCCCGTCCCGCTGATCGACGACCCGTCGCTGCGGCACCACACCCGCTACCGGCCCGGCCGGCGCCGGGCGCTGCTGGGCGGCGACTTCTACGACACCGTGCAGACCGAGGGCGGCGCGGTGCACCTGATGATCGGCGACGTGGCCGGGCACGGCCCGGACGAGGCCGCGCTCGGCGTCCAGCTGAGGATGGCGTGGCGGACGCTGGTGCTGGCCGGGCACACCGGCGAGCAGCTGCTCGGCACGCTCGACACCGTCCTCGGGCACGAGCGGCGCAGCGAGGAGATCTTCACCACCCTCTGCATGATCACGATCGCGCCGTCGCGCCGCACCGCGCGGATGCACCTGGCCGGGCATCCCGCGCCGCTGCTGTTCCGCGAAGAGGCCGGCGGCCGCTTCGAGGTCGCCGCGCTGCCGGAGTACGCGCACGGCCCGGCGCTCGGCCTGGTGCCGGGCGCGGAGTGGCCGACGACGGAGATCGACCTCGGCGAGTCGTGGGGGCTGATGCTCTACACCGACGGCCTGATCGAGGGACGGGTCGGCGCGGGCTCCACCCGGCTCGGCACCGACGGGCTGGTCGAGCTGGCGCGCGGGGCGCGCGGCCGGGGCGCCACCGGGCGGACGCTGATCGACGAGCTGGTGACCGAGGTGGAGCACCTCAACGGGGACGCCCTGACCGACGACCTGGCCGTGCTGCTGCTGTCCCGGCAGGCCACAGCGTCGTGATCTTCGCCACAGCCGCGCCCTGACCGCACACCGGCGGCGACCGGTCAATGTCGTCCGCGTCACCGTGCGGACGAGTTCCCGGACGCTCTGTGAGGTCACTCACGATCATTCGCCGCCCCGGCGGCCGCGATGCCCGTCCCTGCTCGGTTCATAGCCTGCGGCTATCAGAATGAGTGCGCTGATGACTTGGCGCTCTTGTCCAAATTGGACATAGCGTTCGCGACGTGGCTATAGCGATACCTGCGATCTACCGATCGACCGTCGGCAAGAAGGCCGTCATGGCCGTGACCGGCGCCATCCTGGTGCTGTTCCTGATCGCGCACATGATCGGGAACCTGAAGATCTTCCTGGGCGCGGGGGACTTCGACCACTACGCGCACTGGCTGCGCACGATGGGCGAGCCGGCCCTGCCGCACCGCGTGCTGCTGACGCTCCTGGAGATCGTGCTGACGGTCTCGGTCGTCCTGCACATCTGGTCGGCGGTGTCGCTCGGCAAGCGCGCCGCGCACGCCCGGCCCGTCAAGTACCAGTCCAAGAAGAAGTCGCACGCGCAGGGCTACGCCACCTACACGATGCGGTACGGCGGCATCGTCGTCGCGCTGTTCATCATCTGGCACCTGCTGGACCTCACCTTCTTCGCGGTGAACCCGCTGGGCTCCGGCGCGACCCCCTACGACCGGGTCATCGCCGACTTCGACGGCTCCCGCTGGTACATCACCGTCTGGTACGTCCTGGCGGTGCTGCTGGTCGGCCTGCACCTCAACCACGGCATCTGGAGCGCGTTCCAGACCCTGGGCCTGCGCAGCCCCCGCAGCAACGGCGCGCTGCGCGTCCTCGCCGGCGGCGTCGCCGGGGTCGTGACCCTCGGCTTCGTCGCCGTCCCGATCTCCGTCACCTTCGGATGGGTGGGCTGACCATGACCGACAGCTTCTACAAGTCCGGCGAGCCGATCGTCGACGCCAAGGCGCCCAAGGGCCCGATCGAGGACCGCTGGACGACCCGCAAGTTCGAGGCCAAGCAGGTCAACCCGGCCAACAAGCGCAAGAAGAAGATCATCATCATCGGCACCGGGCTGGCGGGCGGCTCGGCCGGCGCGACCCTCGGCGAGGCCGGCTACCACGTCCAGCAGTTCTGCTTCCAGGACAGCCCGCGCCGCGCCCACTCGATCGCGGCGCAGGGCGGCATCAACGCCGCGAAGAACTACCGCAACGACGGCGACAGCGTCTACCGGCTGTTCTACGAGACGGTCAAGGGCGGCGACTTCCGCTCCCGCGAGTCGAACGTGTACCGGCTCGCCGACATCTCCCGGCAGATCATCGACCAGTGCGTCGCGCAGGGCGTCCCGTTCGCCCGCGAGTACGGCGGCCTGCTCGACAACCGCTCGTTCGGCGGCACGCAGGTGTCCCGCACGTTCTACGCCCGCGGCCAGACGGGCCAGCAGCTGCTGCTCGGCGCCTACCAGGCGCTGATGCGCCAGGTCGACGCCGGGAACGTGGAGCTGTACCCGCGGCACGAGATGCTCGACCTGATCATGGAGGACGGCCGGGCGCGCGGTGTCGTCGTCCGCAACCTGATCACCGGCGAGATCAAGCACTACACCGCCGACGCGGTGGTGCTGGCGTCCGGCGGCTACGGCAACGTGTACTTCCTGTCCACCAACGCGATGGGCTCGAACGTCACCGCGTCCTGGCGCGCGCACCGGCACGGCGCCCTGTTCGCCAACCCCTGCTACACCCAGATCCACCCGACCTGCATCCCGGTCAGCGGCGACCACCAGTCGAAGCTGACGCTGATGTCGGAGTCGCTGCGCAACGACGGCCGCGTCTGGGTGCCGAAGAAGGGCGGCGACACCCGCAGGCCGTCCGACATCCCCGAGGACGAGCGCGACTACTACCTGGAGCGCATCTACCCGTCCTTCGGCAACCTGGTCCCGCGCGACATCGCGTCCCGCGCAGCCAAGAACGTCTGCGACGAGGGACGCGGCGTCGGCCCCGGCGGCCTCGGCGTCTACCTCGACTTCGCCGACGCGATCGGGCGGCTCGGCCGCGACAAGGTCGAGGCCAAGTACGGCAACCTCTTCGAGATGTACGAGCGCATCACCGGCGAGAACCCGTACGACACGCCGATGCGCATCTACCCGGCCGTCCACTACACGATGGGCGGGCTGTGGGTCGACTACGACCTGGAGTCGACCATCCCGGGCCTGTTCGTGATCGGCGAGGCGAACTTCTCCGACCACGGCGCGAACCGGCTCGGCGCGTCCGCGCTGATGCAGGGCCTCGCCGACGGCTACTTCGTGCTGCCGAACACCATCAACGACTACATCGCCCGCAACGCCCTGCCCCCGGTCGACGGCAAGGCCGTCGCCGAGGCCGAGGAGCGGGTCACCTCGCGCATCGAGAAGTTCCTGTCGATCGACGGGGACCGTTCCGTCGACTCCTTCCACCGCGAGCTCGGCCACATCATGTGGGAGTACTGCGGCATGGAGCGCACCGAGGAGGGCCTGCGCAAGGCGCTGGAGCTCATCCCGGCGCTGCGCGACGAGTTCTGGACGCGCGTCAAGGTCACCGGCAAGGGCGAGGAGCTCAACCAGCAGCTGGAGAAGGCCGGCCGCGTCGCCGACTTCTTCGAGCTCGCCGAGCTGATGGTGATCGACGCCCTGCACCGCACCGAGTCCTGCGGCGGCCACTTCCGGGCCGAGAGCCAGGACGAGGACGGCGAGGCCAAGCGCGACGACGACGCCTTCGGTTACGTCGCCGCCTGGGAATGGGCCGGCGAGGGCGAGCAGCCCGTCCTCCACAAGGAGGACCTGAACTTCGAATACGTCCACCCGACGCAGAGGTCGTACAAGTAATCATGAAGCTCACACTGCGCGTCTGGCGCCAGAGCGGCCCCCAGGACAAGGGGAGGATGGTCGAGTACAGGCTCGACGACGTCTCCCCGGACGCCTCGTTCCTGGAGATGCTGGACGTCCTCAACGAGAAGCTCATCGCCGGCGGCGAGGAGCCGGTGGCGTTCGACCACGACTGCCGCGAGGGCATCTGCGGCATGTGCTCCCTGGTCATCAACGGGACCCCGCACGGCCCCGAGGAGCGCACCACCACCTGCCAGCTGCACATGCGCAAGTTCAGGGACGGCGAGGTCATCGACGTCGAGCCGTGGCGCGCCAAGGCGTTCCCGGTCGTTAAGGACCTCGTGGTGGACCGGTCCGCGTTCGACCGGATCATCCAGTCCGGCGGGTACATCACCGCGCCGACCGGCACCGCCCCGGAGGCGCACTCCACGCCCGTCCCGAAGCCGGACGCCGACCGCGCGTTCGAGGCCGCCGAGTGCATCGGCTGCGGCGCCTGCGTCGCGGCCTGCCCGAACGGCTCGGCGTCGCTGTTCCTCGGCGCGAAGGTCACCCACCTCGGCCTCATGCCGCAGGGCCAGCCGGAGCGCTGGGACCGCGTCGTGTCGATGCTGGACACCCACGACGAGGAGGGCTTCGGCGGCTGCACCAACACCGGCGAGTGCACCGTCGCGTGCCCGAAGGGTATCCCGCTCGACGTCATCGGCGACCTGAACCGCGACTACCTGAAGGCGACCGCCGGCGGCAAGAAGCGCTGATCGTCCGACCAGGCCACGGCCCCGCCCGGAATACCGGGCGGGGCCGCTCTAATGTGTGCCCATGACGATTACCTTGGTCCCCTACCACCAGGACGAACGCCTCCCCGGCACGACGTTCCCGCTCCCCGAGGCCGAAGTGGTCACGGTCGCGCGCGAGTTCCCCGACGGCGACGTCTGGACGCGGATCGCCGCGCTCTACGAGCCCGTCGCCGCCGAGGTCGCCGCGCAGGTGGCGAATGGAACGGTCCCATCGGTCGTCTCCGGCGACTGCCTGGTCTCCGAGGCCGTCCTGGCCGGCGTACAGCGCGCCGGGGTGGACGCCTCGATCGTGTGGTTCGACGCGCACGGCGACGTGCAGACGCCGGAGACCTCCACGTCCGGGTACATCGGCGGGATGCCGCTGCGGCAGATCCTCGGCGACCACCCCGAACTGCTGTCGTCCCGGCTGGGCCTGCGGCCGCTGCCGGAGGACCGGGCCGTCCTGGTGGACGCCCGCGACCTCGACCCGGCCGAGGCCGACTTCCTCGCCTCGTCCCGGGTGCGCCGCTGCCCGGTGGACGACATCGACCTGCCGGACGGCCCGCTCGTCCTGCACATCGACGTGGACGTGGTCGACAAGGCCGACCTGCCGGGCCTGAAGTTCCCGGTCGGCGGCGGCCCGTCCTTCGACGCCGTCGTCGCGGCCGTCCAGCGGGTGAAGGCCACCGGACGCGTCGCCGCCGTGGACATCGCCTGCCCGTGGCACCCGCCGCAGGCCGCCGACACCCCCGTCCGCACCCGGCTCCTCGCCGCCCTCCTGGCGTCCTGACGCGTCGGAAACCCTGGGCCGCGCGGCACCGCATGCCCTACCATGCTCGTCATGCACGTGCATAAGACAGTGCATCAGCATGAGCACCTGCACGGTACTGCGGGGGTGTCGTTCGCCCTGCACCGCTCGATCGTCTGCGTGGACGTCGAGAAGTACGGCGGCCGGGCGAACTGGGACCAGCTCGCCGTCCGCGACGCCATGTTCCGCGCCCTGGACACGGCGTTCGCCGGGTCCCGGGTGCCCGCGGAGCACGTCGCCTACGAGGACCGGGGCGACGGCGCCCTGATCCTCGTCGACCCCGCCGTGCCGAAGGAGCACCTCGCCGGGGCGTTCCCGGCGAGGCTGGCGGCGTGCCTCGAACGGCACAACGGGGCCGCCGCGCCCGGCGCCCGCGTCCGGCTCCGGGTCGCGATGCACGCCGGGGAGGTGCACTACGACCGCCACGGCGTGGCGGGCAGCGCGATCAACCTGCCGTTCCGGCTGCTGGAGGCCGCCGCCCTCAAGGACGCGCTGCGGAACTCCGCCGGCGTCCTCGCGGTGATCGCGTCGGAGTGGTTCTACAAGGAGGTCATCACGCAGAACCGGACGTGCGAGGCCGCCGCCTACCGGCGCGTCCGCGTCTCGGTCAAGGAGACGCGGACGCCCGCCTGGATACGGTCGCTGCCCGCCGGCCCCGGCTCCGCGGAGACACCCGCGCGGGCCGTCGGCTCGCTCGCCCCCGCCGCGGCACCGCGCCGCTCCGCCTCCCGCACACGTCGTCCCGCCGTCCGGCCGGCCTCGCCTCCGAAGCGCGGCGCGGGAACGGGCCCGGCGGGATCCTCCTGACCACGGGCGGACCGGTCGGTTGACGGATGCCCGGCCGGTCGGGGCGTCCCTACCGTTGGTCGTGTTCCCGGAAGAAGGAGAAGACGATGAACGACAAGGACAAGGACCTGACCGGCAGGGTGGCGGCGCTGGTAGACCGGGCGGAGCTCACCGAGCTGGTCGCGCGGTTCTTCGCCTCGATCGACGACCGCCAGCGGGACCCGCGGGCCCACCCGTTCGACGGCGCGTGGGCGCGTGGCCTGTTCACCGAGGACGTCGAGTTCCGCTACCCCGTCGGCGCCTACACGGGGCACGCCGACGAGGCGATGGACCTGACCATGGACAACTTCGGGCGCACCCAGCACCTGGCCGGCATCCCGCAGATCGCGCTGGACGGCGACCGGGCCGCGGTGCGATGGAGCGCCGTCCACACCCATGTGCACCTCGCGTCCACGCAGGAGGCCCGCGCCGACCGCCTAGGCGAGACGTTCGTGTCCGGCGGCCACTACGACGCGGAGGCCGTCCGCACCCCCGAGGGCTGGCGGTTCCGCGCGGTCGCCCTGGACGTCGCGTGGACGGCGGGCAAGCCGCCCCTCGTCCCGCCGGAGCGGCAGGAGGCCATGCGCCGCCTCGCCGCCTCCTGACCGGGTCAGGGGCGGGGGCGGCAGTGCAGTTCGAGGCCCGGGACGGCGTCCCAGCCGATCAGCCGGACCAGCTTGTCGATGTGCGCCGACACCGAGTGCAGGACGAGCAGCCCGCCGCGTTCGGCGAGGTCGCGGGCCGTCAGGGTGAACGCGCGCAGGCCGGCGACGTCGATGAAGTCGACGCCCGCGAGATCGAGGTGCAGGTCGCCGTCGACGCGGGCGCGGGCGGAGCGCAGGGCGCGTTTCAGTTCGCCGGCGTTGGAGACGTCGACCTCACCGGACACGCGCAGCCAGGGCGCGTCCGCGGCGCCCTCGATGCGCAGCAGCGGGGTGTCGAGTTCGACGACGTCGTAGCGGGGAGCGGTGCGCTCCGGGCGCGGGCCGCCGGGCCCGCCCTCCCCACCGGTGATCCGCCAGACCGTCATCCGCTCCTCGCCCTTCGGGACCGGGGCGCCGCCTACCGTGGGCACGCCCGTATATGCCACGATCTCACCTGTTGACACCTTCTGGTTCCCACCACGCGGGAAAACCGTCATCGGGAGGCTTTTCATGGACGAGAAGGCGATCCTCGAACGGATCCACGAGTTCATCGACGAGGAGCACGCGCTGCGGCAGGCGCACGAACGGTCCGAGGCCACCGGTGAGGACGCCCGGCAGCGGCTGCGGGAGCTGGAGGTGGCCCTCGACCAGTGCTGGGACCTGCTGCGCCAGCGGCGCGCCAGGATCGACGCCGGGCAGAACCCCGACGACGCGCACGTCCGCCCCGCCGGCGAGGTCGAGGGCTACCGCCAGTAAGGCCCGTTCAGGGCACCATCCAGGACAGGACGGCGGTGGACTGCAGGCCCGACAGCACGCACATCCCCGCCAGGAACAGCAGGCTCCACAGCACGACGCGGCGGAAGATGTCGCCCTCGCGGCCGTCCAGGCCGACGGCGGCCGCGGCGATCGCGAGGTTCTGCGGCGACACCATCTTGCCGAGGACGCCGCCGGAGCTGTTGGTGGCGGCCATCAGGACCGGCGACAGGTCGGCCTTGTTCGCGGCGGTGATCTGCAGGGCGCCGAACAGGGAGTTCGACGAGGTGTCCGACCCGGTGACGGCGGTGCCGAGCCAGCCGAGGACCGGGGACAGCACGGCGAAGGCGCCGCCCGCGCCGGCCATCCAGGTGCCGAGGGTGACGGTCTGCCCGGAGGCGTTCATCACGAACGCGAGCGCCAGCACGGCCATCACGGTGACGATCGCCCAGCGGAGCTGGACGAGCGTGGTGCCGTAGGCGCGCAGCGCCCGGACGACGCCGACGCGCAGCGCGATCATGGTGATGAGGCCGGCGACGAGCATCTGGGTGCCGGGCGTGGTGAAGTAGTTGAAGGTGAAGGTGGGCAGCGTCGACGGCTTGCCGGACGCGCCCGTGATGTGCAGGCCGGGCCAGCCGACCGTCTGCGTGGCGCCGTTCAGCCAGTCCTTGACCTGGTCGATCTGGCAGACGACGAACACCGCGATGATGATCGCGTACGGGGCGTAGGCGCGGACGATGTCGGCCCGCGAGTCGGCGGGGGCCTCGCCGCGCCCGGCGCGGGCGGCGAACTCGGGGGTGGGCTCGTCCGCCGAACCGCCGGCGATCACCGGGCGGGCCGGGGCGTGCGGCCGGCGCAGCCGGACGACCAGGACGACCGCGGCGGCCGAGACCAGCGAGGCGACGACGTCGGCGAGCGGCACCGAGATGAAGTTGGCGGTGACGTACTGCGCGACGCCGAACGCGGCGCCGCAGAACAGCGCGGTCGGCCACGTCTCGCGGACGCCGCGCCGGCCGTCGACGATCAGCACCAGGATCAGCGGGACGAACACCGCGAGGATCGGGGTCTGCCGGCCGACCATGGCGCCGAGGGTGTCGCTGGACTCGCCGGTGACCTTGCCGAGGGTGAGGATCGGCGTGGCCATCGCGCCGAACGCGACCGGCGCGGTGTTGGCGGTGAGGGCCAGGACGGCGGCCTTCAGCGGCTGGAAGCCGAGCGCGATCAGCATGACCGAGGTGACGGCGACGGGGGTGCCGAAGCCGGCAAGCGCTTCCAGCAGCGCGCCGAAGGAGAACGCGATCAGGATCGCCTGCAGCCGCTGGTCGTCGCTGACCTGCGCGAACGTGCGCCGCAGCACGTCGAAGTGCCCGGTCGCGACGGTCATGTTGTAGACCCAGAGCGCGTTGATGACGATCCACAGGATGGGGAAGAAGCCGAACGCGGCGCCTTCGCTGCCGGCCAGGAACGCCTGGCCCACCGGCATCCCGTACGTCCAGACGGCGACGGCCAGGGACACCGCCAGGGCGATCAGGGAGGCCAGCCAGGCGCGCATCCGGACGCCGCCGAGCAGGACGAACAGCACCGCCAGCGGCAGCGCGGCGACCAGGGAACTCCAGCCGAGCGAATCGGCGACGGGATCGAGGACCTGTCGGTACACGGGATCACCTCGCGAGTAGGAGCGGCCCCCGAGTGAGCGATCAATACCCCCTGATGTGTCCCGCCTCACATTGATGGTGAACTTTTCAACCGGTCAGCGCGCCGCTGGAGGCCGTCCCGCAGGGCTCAGAGCAGCGGGAGCAGCCGGGACGGGGTGATCGGCAGGTCGCGGACGCGGACCCCGGTCGCGTTGTGCACGGCGTTGGCGACCGACGCGGCGGCGCCGACGATGCCGATCTCGCCGATGCCCTTCGACCCCATCGGGTTCAGGTGCGGGTCGGACTCCTCCACCCACGCCGCGTCGATGTCGCGGACGTCGGCGCAGGCCGGCACGTGGTACTGGGCGAGGTCGCGGTTGACGTAGTCGCCGAACCGGTCGTCCATGACGCTCTCCTCCATCAGCGCCATGCCGATCCCCATCGTCATGCCGCCGATGAACTGCGACCGCGCGGTCTTGGGGTTGATGATCCGTCCGGCGGCGAACACGCCGAGCATCCGGCGGACCCGGACCTCGCCCGTGTCGGCGTCCACCTCGACCTCGGTGAACTGGGCGCCGAACGCGTGCCGGGCGTACTCGTCGCGGGCCTTGATCTCCTCGGCGGTGTCGGCGGACGCCTCCAGCCCGCCGGGCGGGACGGAGCCGTTCATCTTGCCGCGCAGCGACTCGCAGGCGCGGACGACGGCGGTGCCCCAGCTCGCGGTCCCGGCGGAGCCGCCCGCGACGGTCGCGTCGGGCAGGGAGCTGTCGCCGATCTCGACCGTCACCCGGTCCGCGTCGGCCTTGAGCGCCTCGGCGGCGATCAGCGTGAGGGCGGTGCGGGCGCCGGTGCCGATGTCGGCGGCGGCGATCCGCACGGTGAACCGCCCGTCCGCGTCGACGCGCGCCGTGGCCTTGTTCGGCCGCATGTAGGCGGGATAAGTGGACGCGGCGACCCCCATCCCGACGAGCCTTCGGCCCTCCCAGCGGGCGCCGGGCTCGGGGTCGCGGTGCTCCCAGCCGAACCGGTCGGCGCCCTCGCGCAGGCACGCGACGAGGTTGCGGGAGCTGAACGGCAGCCCGCTCTCGGGCTCGCGGTCGGTGTCGTTGAGGATCCGCAGCTCGACGGGGTCGACGCCGGCGGCGAAGGCCAGCTCGTCCATCGCCGACTCCAGCGCGAACATGCCGGGCGTCTCGCCGGGCGCCCGCATCCACGACGGCGTCGGGACGTCGAGGCGGGCCAGCCGGTGCGAGGTGCGGCGGTTGCCCGCCCGGTACACCACGCGCGTCGGGGTCGCGGTCTGCTCGGCGAACTCGGTGACCGTCGAGGACTGCTCGAACACCTCGTGGACGATCGCGTTCAGCGTCCCGTCGGCGTCGGCGCCGAGCCGGAACCGCTGGATCGTCGGCGTCCGGTAGCCGGTGGTGGCGAACATCTGCTGGCGCGGCACGGCGAACTTCACCGGACGGCGCACCGCGCCCGCCGCCATCGCCGCGAGCACCACGTTCGGGCGCGGCGTCCCCTTGGAGCCGAAACCGCCGCCGACGTGCGGAGCGATGACACGCACGTGCGTCTTTTCGAGACCGAAGACCTGCGCGATCGTGTCCCGCGTCGGGGAGGAGCCCTGCGTGGAGTCGTACAGCGTGAGGGTGCCGTCGTCGTTCCACTGGGCCGCGGTCGTGTGCGGCTCCATCGGGTTGTTGTGCTCGGCCGGCGTCGTGTACGTGGCGTCCACGCGGACGGCGGAGTCGTTGTAGGCCGCTTCCGGGTCGCCCTGCTCGGTGTCGGCGGGGAACGCCGGGTTCACCTTGTCGGGCTTGTACAGGCCCGGGTGGTCCGCGCTGAGCCGCACGTCGTGCGGTTCGGACACGTAGGTGATGCGGACGTGGCGCGCCGCCTCCCGCGCGATGTCGAGCGTCTCGGCGACGACGGCCGCGACGAACTGGCCGCGGTACGCCACCGTCCGGGACTGGAACAGCGCCAGCTCCCGGTCCGGGACGTCGTGCAGGTGCGGCGCGTTCTCGCAGGACAGGACGGTGAGGACGCCCGGGATCTTCAGCGCCGCCTCCGCGTCCACCGCCGTGATCTCGCCCTTGGCGATCGTCGCCTGCACGGCGGCGGCGTACGCGGGGTCCTCCAGCGGGTACTCGTAGGCGTACCGGGCCGCTCCGGTGACCTTGTCGCGGCTCTCCAGCCGGTCGGTCATGACTGCTCTCCCAGCTCGGTCAGCGTCCGGACGATCAGGTTGCGCGCGAGCGGCACCTTGTAGGCGTTGTCGCGCAGCGGCTCGGCGAGGTCCAGTTCCGCCTCGGCGGCGCGCTGGAACTCCTCGGCGATGGCCGGGGCGCCGCGCAGCGTCTCCTCGGCTCGGCGCGCCCGCCACGGCTTGTGCGCGACGCCGCCCAGCGCGATCCGCACGTCGCGGACCGTGCCGCCCTCCACGTCGAGCGCCACCGCGATCGACACCAGCGCGAACGCGAACGAGGCGCGCTCGCGGACCTTGCGGTAGCGGGACGGGATGTCCAGCGGCGGCACCTCGACCGCCGTGATGAGGTCGCCGTTCTCCAGGTTCGTGTCGCGCTGCGGCTCGTTGCCGGGCAGCCGGTGCAGGTCGGCGATCGGGATCGCCCTCTCGCCGTCGCGGCCCTGGACGTGGACGGTCGCGTCGAGCGCGGCGAGGGCCACCGCCATGTCGGACGGGTGGGTCGCCACGCACGCCTCGGAATGGCCGAGGATCGCGAGGTTGTGGTGCTCGCCCTCCCGGGCCGGGCAGCCGCTGCCCGGATCGCGCTTGTTGCAGGGCTTGTCGGCGTCCTGGAAGTAGGAGCAGCGCGTGCGCTGCAGCAGGTTGCCGCCGACCGTCGCGAGATTGCGGATCTGGCCGGACGCCCCCGCCAGGACGGCCTGCGCGAGCACGGGATGGCTCTCGCGCACCGTCCGGTCCGCCGCGAGGTCGCTGTTGCTGACGGCGGCGCCGATGAGCAGGCTCCCGTCCGGGCGCAGCTCGATCTCACCGTGGGGAAGGCGGGAGACGTCGACGAGGCGGGACGGCTCCTCCACGCCGAGCCGCATCAGGTCCACGAGGTTGGTCCCGCCGCCCAGGTAGTAGGCGCCGTCGTTGTGCCGCTGCAAGGCGTCGTCGGCGCTGGTGGCGCGCTCGTACACGAAGGGCCTCATGCCTTGGTGGCCTCCGTCCGCGTCTTCAGCGACGCCTCGCGTACCGCCTTGACGATGCCCGTGTACGCGCCGCACCGGCAGAGGTTGCCGCTCATCCGTTCGCGTATCTCGGCGTCGTCGAGGACGGGATCGCCGCTGAGGTCCTCGGTCACCGCGCTGGGCCAGCCGTGGCCCGCCTCGTCGAGGACGGCCGTCGCGGAGCAGAGCTGGCCGGGCGTGCAGTACCCGCACTGGAACGCGTCCTGCTCGATGAACGCCTCCTGGACGGCGCTGAGCCGCCCGTCCTCGGCGAGCCCCTCCACGGTGACGACCTCGGCGCCGTCGTGCGCGACGGCCAGCGCCAGGCACGCGTTCGCCCGCCGGCCGTCCAGCAGGACGGTGCAGGCCCCGCACTGGCCGTGGTCGCAGCCCTTCTTCGAGCCCGTCAGCCCGAGGTCCTCGCGCAGCGTGTCCAGCAGCGAGGCGCGCGTGTCGACGCGGAGCCGGTGCTCGGTCCCGTTCACGACCAGCGTGATCTCGGTGTGTACCGGGGTGACTTCGCTGTCCATGACCGGGCCCCTACCCCGGATCGGCGGTGGGCAGTCGGCCCGGACCGGCGGACGCGGTCAGGGCGTCCAGCGGCGCGGCCCGGTCTCCTTCTCGTACGGCTGCGGATCGGGGTAGGTGAGCAGCTCGAAGGTGCTGCCCCACGGCGTCCGCGCGTACTGGTAACGGTTGCGGTCGCCGGCCTCGGGGCCCGGCAGCGGCTGCGGGTCGCCGAGCAGCAGCCCGCCTGCCTCCTGCACGCCGCGCGCCGCCTCGTCCAGGTCGTCCACGTAGAACCCGACGTGCTGCCAGCCGAAGTCGCTCGGCAGCGCGGGCGGGCGGCGCTCGGTGCCGCGGAACTCGAACAGCTCCAGGCCCGGGCCGTTCGGCAGCCGCAGCATCCGCATCGCGACCTCCTCGGTGCCCGCCGGCACGCCGAGGCGCCGCTCGGTCTCCGGCCCGGTGATCGGGCCGTCCTCGCGGCGCAGCGTGTCGTACAGCGGCCGGGCGCCCAGCACGGCGCCGAAGAACGCGGTGGCCGCCTCCAGGTCCGGGACGGTCACCCCGACATGATCGATCCCCCTTACGCTCATACCGCTGGAATGCCCGGCCCCACCAGGCCCAACCCGTGGCGGCGGTCACCTGATCGGCGACTTCGAGGTCAGCGGCGGCGGGGTCAGCGGCGGCGGGGTCAGCGGCGGCGGGGTCAGCGGCGGCGGCGGCGGGGGCGGAGCCGGTACAGCCGGTACCAGGCCAGCGCGGAGAACAGCGCGCCGAGCGCCGCCGCGATGCCGAGGTCCATGCCCCAGGCGCCCACGGCGTGCTTCCACACCGCGTCGGGGCCGCCCGCGTGCGGCATGATCTTGTCGAGGTCGATGGTCGCGGCGGCGGCGCCGAACCCCCAGCGGGAGGGCGACAGCCACGCCAGCTGCTCCAGGCCCGGCTTGCCCGCGAGCCGCACCAGCCCGCCCGACAGCACCAGCTGCCCCATCGACAGGACGATCAGCAGCGGCAGCGTCTTCTCCGAGCTGTTCACCGACGCCGACACCAGCAGGCCGAGCGCCATCGACACCACGCCGAGCAGCGCCATCGCCAGCATCAGCTCCGGCAGCACCGGCGCGAACGTCCCGGACGGCGGCAGCTTCACCCCGATCGTCCCGATCAGCACCAGCACGACCGCCTGCAGCGCCGTGATCACGCCGAGGACCAGCAGCTTCGACATCAGGTACACGCCGGCCGACAGCCCCGCCGCGCGTTCCCGGCTGTAGATCGTCCGCTCCTTGACCAGCTCCCGGACGGCGTTGCCGGTGCCCGCGAAGCACGCCGCGAACGCCAGCACCATCAGCTTGGACGCCGCGTCGGCGTTGGAGCCCGGCGGCCCGGTCAGCCCCTTCGGCGCGGGGATCGCCGCGCTCAGCCCGCCGAGGATCAGCGGCATCACCCCGAGCAGCACGAGATAGCTGCGGTCGGACGCGATCACCGAGAGGTAGCGCCGGCACAACGTGCTGAGCTGCGCGAACCGGGACTGCTGCGGAGGCGGCGGGGCCGGCACGGAGGTGTCGGCCTGCACGGCGCCGCCCTGCCGGCCGCTCTCCACGTACCGGGCGTGGCGGGGCGAGCGGCGGAACTCGCTCGCCCAGTCGCGGTCCGGTTCGCGGTCGAACGCCTGGAACACCTCGGCCCACGACTTCTTCCCGAAATGCTCCAGCCCCTCGCCGGGCGGGCCGTAGTAGGCCAGCCGCCCGCCCGGGACCAGGACGAGCAGCCGGTCGCAGATGTCGAGGTTCGCGACGCTGTGCGTGACGACGATGACCGTCCGGCCGTCGTGCGCCAGCTCGGCCAGCATCTCCATGACCGTCTTGTCCAGGCCGGGGTCGAGGCCGGAGGTCGGCTCGTCCAGGAACAGCAGCGACGGCTTGGTCAGCAGCTCCAGCGCCACGCTGACCCGCTTGCGCTGCCCGCCCGACAGCCGGTCGATGCGGGTCTTGGCGTGCGCGGTGAGGCCCAGCTCCCCGATCACCTCGTCGACCCGCTGCTCGCGCTCCTGCTTGCGGGTGTCGCCGGGGAAGCGCAGCTCGGCGGCGAACAGCAGCGCCCGCCGCGTGTCGAGCTGGGTGTGCAGGATGTCCTCCTGCGGGACGAGCCCGATGCGGTGCCGCAGCTCGTCGTAGTCGGAGTACAGGTCGCGGCCGTCGTAGCGGACCGTCCCCTCGGTCGCGGGACGCGTGCCGGTCACCGCACCGAGCAGCGTCGACTTGCCCGCGCCGGACGGCCCGATCACCCCGACCAGCGACCGCTCCGGGATCGGGAAGCCCACCCCGTCCAGGATCACCTTGCCCTCGGGCGTCCGGACGATCAGGTCCTCGACCGACAGCGACACGTCGCCGGTGTCGACGTACTCCCGCAGCTCCTGGCCGACCAGCTGGAACGTCGCGTGCCCGACACCGAGCAGGTCGCTCTCGGTGAACTCCGCCGACTCGACCCGGTTGCCGTTGACGTAGGTGCCGTTGTGGCTGCCGAGGTCGACGATCTGGTGCCGACCCGGGCCGAGCGTACGCAGCTCCGCGTGGTGCCGCGACACCACCAGGTCCGCCACCACGATGTCGTTGTCGGCGGCGCGGCCGATCCGCAGCGTGCGGGGCGCGACCCGGATGACCTGGCTGGGGTTCCGGTCGACGCTCGGCCGGTACTGCGCGGCCGGTTCCGGCCGCGGCTCCGGTGAC
>NZ_BAAAMR010000103.1:0-34427 GCF_039529375.1 Actinomadura napierensis | reverse complement strand
GGCCCGGGGCCGGGGGTGGACGGCGGCGCGCCGGGGCCCGGGTCGGTCGGGCCGGCGGCCTCGCGTCCGGGGCCTGGCTCGTCGACGTCCGCGACCAGCGCGCGCTGCAGCCGGACGGCCGGGTCGGAGGCGCCCTCGTCGTCGGGGCGGGCGTGCTCGGCGGAGGGACGGTCAGCCGCGGAACGGGCGGTGGAGCCGGCAGCGCGCCGCGCCGCCAGCGCGTCGATGATCGCGTCGGTACGGCGCACCGCGCCGAGGTCGGCGAGCAGGGTCACCGCCGGGGCCTGCGGCCGGCTCGCCGGCTCGCGGGTCCCGCCGCGGTGCGAAGGCCCGACCGGATCCGGGGCGCCAGGGCTCCGCTCCGTCAAGCGATCGACTCCTCTCTGGCCATCGCGCGGAGCCGGGCCAGGGCCCGGTGCTGCGCGACCCGTACCGCCCCCGCGGACATGCCCAGCACATTACCGGTCTCCTCCGCCGACAGGCCCGCCACCACGCGCAGCAGGACCAGCTCGCGCTGGTGTTCGGGGAGCCGCGTGAGCAGGTCGCGGGCGCGCTGCGCCTCGATGTAGCGGACCACCGTCTCCTCGGGACCGGGACGGTCGTCGGGGCCGTCCGGCAGGTCCTCGGTGGGCACGGCCGCGCGGACCGCGCTGCGCAGCGCGTCCGCGATCTTGTGCGCGGCGATGCCGAAGACGAAGGACGCGAACGGCCGGCCCATGTCGCGGTAGCGGGGCAGCGCCGACAGCACCGCGATGCAGACCTCCTGGGCCACGTCGTCGGCGATGTGGTACTGCCCGGAGACCCGGCCGAGCCGGGCGCGGCAGTACCGCACGATCATCGGGCGGACCTCGGCGATGAGCACCTCGATGGCGCCCGGGTCGCCCTGGACGGCGAGGTTGGCCAGTTCCCTGAGGTCGCCGCCGCCCTCGTTCGCCGCCCGCAGCACGCGCATCCGGCGGCCGGTGTCGTGGCGCGGCGGAGGGGCCGGTCCCATCGAGGGCTCGGCAGCGCGCGCGGTCATGGTCCCGGCGTAGCTTCCCTCGGTCACGTCAAGCATGATGCCCAGCACCGCCGGGCGTGTCGCCACTGTCGTCGGCAACGGAATGGTCACAGTGCGGGGACGAGGCCGAAAATACCACGCATTGCGGTCAGTCGACCGCCCAGAGTGCCGAAATCGTCCCTCCGGCGCCGAAGATTCGGCGGGACGGCGAAGGCCCCCGCCCGGTGAGGGGCGGGGGCCGAGACGATCTTCCGGGGCGGGCGAGCCGCTCGCCCGCCCCAGGGAAGATCAGTGGCCGTGACCGTGGCCGTGCCCGTGACCGCCGGCCGCCGGCTCCTCGTCCTCGGGCTTGTCCACGACGAGCGCCTCGGTGGTGAGCAGCATGCCGGCGATCGACGCGGCGTTGGTGACGGCCGAACGGGTCACCTTCACCGGGTCGATGACGCCCTGGGCGATCAGGTCGCCGTACTCGCCGGTGGCGGCGTTGTAGCCGTGGCCCGGCTGCAGCTCCTGCACCTTGGAGACGACGACGTAGCCCTCCTGGCCGGCGTTCTCGGAGATCCAGCGCAGCGGCTCGACCAGCGCGCTGCGGACGGCCGCCGCGCCGGTGGCCTCGTCGCCGGACAGGCCGAGGGCGTCGAAGCCCTCCTTGGCCACGTGCACCAGCGCGCTGCCGCCGCCGGACACGATGCCCTCCTCGATCGCCGCGCGGGTCGCCGAGATGGCGTCCTCGAGGCGGTGCTTCTTCTCCTTCAGCTCCACCTCGGTGGCGGCGCCGACGCGCAGCACGCAGACCCCGCCGGCCAGCTTGGCCAGCCGCTCCTGCAGCTTCTCGCGGTCCCAGTCGGAGTCGGAGTTCTCGATCTCGACCTTGATCTGGTTGACGCGCGCGGTGATCTCGTCCGCGGAGCCCTCACCGTCGACGACGGTGGTGGCGTCCTTGGTGACGGTGATGCGGCGGGCGCGGCCGAGGTCCTCGAGCCCGATCGAGTCGAGCTTGAGGCCGATGGCCTCGCTGACGACCTGGCCGCCGGTGAGGGTGGCCATGTCGCCCAGCATCGCCTTGCGGCGGTCGCCGAAGCCCGGCGCCTTGACGGCGACGGAGGTGAAGGTGCCGCGGATCTTGTTGGCGACGAGCAGCGCCAGGGCCTCGCCCTCGACGTCCTCGGCCACGACCAGCAGCGGCTTCTTGGTCTGGGCGACCTTCTCCGCCAGCGGCAGGAACTCCTGCACGTTGGAGATCTTGCCGTCCACGATGAGCACGTAGGCGTCCTCCAGGACGGCCTCCATGCGCTCGGGGTCGGTGACCATGTGCGGGGACAGGTAGCCCTTGTCGAACTGGAGGCCCTCGGTGAACTCCAGCTCGAGGCCCATGGTGTGGGCCTCCTCGACGGTGATGACGCCGTCCTTGCCGACCTTCTCGAACGCCTCGGCGATCAGCTCGCCGATCTGCGCGTCCTGCGCGGAGATGGTGGCGACGTGCGCGATCTCGCCCTTCTCCTCGACCTCGCGGGCCGTCTTGAGGAGCTGGTCGGACACGTACTGGGCGGCCGCGTCGATGCCGCGCTTGAGGCTCAGCGGCGAGGCGCCGGCGGCCACGTTGCGGGTGCCCTCCCGGACCATCGCCTGCGCGAGGACGGTCGCCGTGGTGGTGCCGTCGCCCGCGATGTCGTTGGTCTTGGTCGCCACTTCCTTGGCGAGCTGGGCCCCGAGGTTCTCGTAGGGGTCCTCCAGCTCCACCTCGCGGGCGATGGTGACGCCGTCGTTGGTGATGGTCGGCGCGCCGAACTTCTTGTCGATGACGACGTTGCGGCCGCGCGGGCCGATCGTCACCTTGACGGCGTCCGCGAGAGCGTTGACGCCGCGCTCAAGAGCCCGGCGAGCGTCCTCCTCGAACTCCAGGATCTTCGCCATGGGGATACTCCTATGTCACGCGATCCGCCCCGGCCGCCCCGCCGGTGGGCGGCGCGGGCCGGGGCGGGCGCATCACGTCTCGGTGATTACTTCTCGATGACCGCGAGCACGTCGCGGGCCGAGAGGACGAGGTACTCCTCGTTGTTGTACTTGACCTCGGTGCCGCCGTACTTGCTGTACAGCACGATCTCGCCGACCTTGACGTCGACGGGGACGCGCTCGCCCTTGTCGTCGACGCGGCCCGGGCCTACGGCGAGGACGGTGCCCTCCTGCGGCTTCTCCTTGGCGGTGTCCGGGATCACCAGGCCGGAGGCGGTGGTGGTCTCGGCCTCAAGCGGCTGGACGACGATGCGGTCCTCGAGCGGCTTGAGAGCAACCTTGGTGGCGGTCGTCACGATCTGACCTCCCCTTCGATTGGTCCTCGGCCGGCCATGGCTGGCCGACCGGCACATGTGACAGAAGAGGCGACCCTGGACCGGCCTGTCGTCGCGGGTGCCAGACCGAACCTTTGTCGCTGTGTTGGCACTCTCGCGTTGAGAGTGCCAGTCAGTGAGACTATGCCGTGCCCGTTTGCCCGTCAACACGGACACGGGCGCACGCCCCCCGGCGTTCCGGGCCGTTCATCCGCCGATCACCCGCGCGCCGCGGCCGATACCGTCCAGGCATGGACATCGCGTCGTTCCGGGAGCTGCTCGGCCCCGCCGGCCAGGCACTTCTCGCGGAGGCGGGCGAAGCGGACGTCTCGGAGGCGGGGCTGCTGGGCACCGCGTCCCGGCTGCGCGAGCGGTACGGGGCGGACCTCGTGGCGGCGGCGCTGACCCAGGTGCGGCTCCGGCGGCGCGCGGAGGCCAAGTTCGGCCCCGACGCGGGCCGCATGTACTTCACGCAGGCGGGGCTGGAGCAGTCGACGCGTGCGAATGTCGCGGCGCATCGCGCGCGGCGGTTCGCCACCGTGCTGCCCTCCGACGCGCGCGTACTGGAACTGGGTTGCGGCATTGGTGCCGACCTTACGGCGCGTTCCAGGGTGGGTCTTACAGGAGACGGCGTGGAGCGCGATCCACTGACGGCCGAGGTGGCGAAAGCCAATGTGATGGCTCTCGGGCTGGACGGCCTCGCGCGCGTGCGCGTAAGTGACGCCGTGGAAGAGGACCCAGACGGGTACGCCGCCGTGTTCGCCGACCCCGGACGCCGGACGGCCCGGGGCCGCGTCTTCGATCCCCGCTCCTACGAACCGCCGCTGGACACCGTCCTGGATCTCGCGGGACGGGCGCCGGCCGCCTGCGTCAAGGTCGCGCCCGGCATCCCGCACGAGGTGGTGCCCGAGGGCGCGGAGGCGGAGTGGGTGTCGGCCGCCGGCGACGTCAAGGAGGCCGCCCTGTGGCTGGGCGGCCTCGCCGGAGGCGTCGGCCGCCGCGCGACGCTCCTGCCGCCCGGTGGGGATGCGTGCACGCTGACCCCGGCAGGGCTGGGCGATCCGGACGTCCGCCCGTGGGGCCGCTACCTCTACGAACCGGACGGAGCCGTCATCCGGGCCCATCTCCTGGCGGAGGTCGCGGACCTGGTCGGCGGCGGGCTCGCCGACCCGCGCATCGCCTACGTCACCTCCGACGAGCTGCGTCCGACGCCGTTCGCGTCCGCATACGAGGTCGAGGACGTGCTGCCGTTCTCGGTGAAGCGCCTCAAGGCCGAGCTGCGACGCCGGGAGGCCGGCGTGCTGACGGTCAAGAAGCGCGGGTCGGCGGTCGACGTCGACCGGCTCCGCCGCGACCTCGGCTTCGGTGGGCGCCGGGGCGGGTACGGCGCCGCCGAGGCGACGGTGGTGGTGACGCGGGTCGGCCAGGACCCGGTCGCGCTGCTCGTGCGTCCCGTCCGGGCGGCCGACCCGCCCACGGCGGGCCTCGCCCGCTAAACGGTCCAAAGATCTCCGCGCGGCACCGCAACGCCAAGGGCGTCCGCGCGACGCACCATGCCCGCGCAAATCATTCGCCCTTTCCGGCATTGCCTTCACCAGGGATTACGGGTGCCCGGCAAGGCGGCCGCGGCGGGCGGCGAAACGGCGTTCCGAGATCAACGGGCGGGGAAACACCAAGGCAGGTTCAGCGATCGGGTTCGGGGCTCCCACGAATGCCGGTCCGGAATGGCGCCCGGCCCGGCGGACGGCGCCGCGTCCGGGCGGCGCGCGCCGACGGGAGGAGCCGGATGGGCGCCGCGGGAACTGCCGATGTTGGACGAGATGTACGGACAGACTCCCCGCCGCGGGCCGTCCGGCGGCGGCCGGCGCGGCGGCCGGGCGGCGGAACCGATCCCCACAATTGCCCAGAAGCCCTCGAATCACGGATATCACCGTATGGCCGGTGATCACCGTCAATCCCCGCCAGTGGGATAACAGGCGCATTCCGCAGAACCCGCGACGTTCCCTGCTACCCGTTATAGCGGCGCTTCACACGCACTACAGTGGCGACTTCACGATTCATTGCCGTGCGCCTTTTCGACGCGTCCGGCACACGAAGGAGCATCGGGTGGAAACGAATCACAACTTCCTGCAGACGGGGGGTCAACCGGTCTCGGATCGGATGCGGGAGTTGCTCGCCCGTGCGGCGCAGGACCACGTCTATGAACAGCGCTCACAGGGTCAGGTCCTGGACGAGATCCGCCAGCGGCTGGAAGGGATGGAGTGGCTGCTCCGCGAGGTCCGCGAGCGCGAGATCAGCGGGCTGACCGGGCAGCTCGAGACCGTGCGCGGGCAGGTCGACGAGCTGGTCGGCAAGCCCCCGGAGTGGGCCGAGGGGCTGGCCGAGCACATCGACGGCCTCGGCGAGCGGGTCAAGCCGGTCGCCGAGCTGCCCGCGCTGTGGGCCGACGTCGGCGTCGTCGCCGAGAACGTCGACGAGGGCCTGACCCGCATCCAGGCCGTCCTGGACTCCGCGCAGCACATCACCGACGCCACCCAGCAGGCGTCGCAGCGCATGGAGGAGATGACCAAGCGGCTGGACAAGCTCCAGGGCAGCATGGAGGCCGCGTCCGTCCGCTTCAACCGGCTGGACAAGTCGCTGGCCGAGCTCGGGCACCGCTCCGAGCGGCTGGAGCACTCGATCAACGGCGTCACGGCGCGGGTCGACCAGGCACTCGGCGAGATGGCCGAGCGGATGGAGCAGGGGCTGGAGGCGGTCAACGGCCGGGTCGAGGGCGTCGGCGGCCGGCTGGACGGGCTGGACGGGCGGCTGGACGGGGTCGACGGGCGCCTCGAGGGCCTGTCGGGCAAGCTGGAGGGCGTGGACGGCCGCTTCGAGAGCATCGAGGGCCGGATCGACGGCGTGGGCGAGCGGATCGGCCGGCTGCCGGCCACGCTGGAGATCGCCGAGCTGCACCGCGTGGTGGGCGAGCTGGCCCGCCGTCCGATGATGGACCACAGCGACCGGTTCGACGCGCTGGAGAAGCACCTGGCCGACGCGGTCGACCCGCTGATCGAGGAGCTGCGCGCAAGGCCCGACCGCGACGAGGTCAAGGCCACGATGTCGCAGATCGCCGAGACGGCCTACAGCGACGTCGCCAAGCGCATGGACGAGTTCTCCCGCCGGTTCGAGGACGTGCACGACGACGTGCGCAAGCGGATCGAGGGCATTCACGAGGAGGTCGCCAAGCGGGTCGACGTGGCCCTGGAGGAGTTCACCACGCAGGTCGACATCGTGTCCCGCCGGGTGGAGTCGGTGCACATCGACGTCACCAAGCAGGTCGAGTCCGTGCATCACGAGGTGGCGAGGCAGGTCAGCGGAGTGCACGACGACTTCGGCAAGCGGATCGGCGACATCCACGAGGACGTCACCCGGCAGGTCGGCAGCATCCACGACTCGGTCGCCAAGCAGGTCGCCGGCATGCAGGAGGACATGGCCCGGCAGGTCGGCGGGGCGCAGGAGGAGTTCGGCCGGCGGGTGGACGGCGTGCAGGACGAGGTGACGCGGCGGGCCGAGTCGGTGCAGGCCGAGGTCGCCAAGCGCTTCTCGCACGTGCAGGACGAGGTCGGCCGCAAGGTCGACGGCGTCCACGACGATGTGTCCAAGCAGGTCAACGCGGTGCACGAGGACGTGCTGAAGCGGTTGTCCACGCTGGAGGAGACGATGCTCGCGCTGGCCGAGGCGCTGCTGCGCCCGCGCCGCGACGGCAAGGACTAGCCGGTCCGGGTGGGGCCGCTCCCGCGCTGCGGGGTGCGGCCCCACCCGGCCCCTCCTCCGGGTTGCCGGACGTCCTCCTCGGGGGTGTCCGGATGCCGCACGGAATCTGCGAGGTTTGTCCGGCAATCCGGTGAGACGACCGGAGACCCTCCGCCAAGCCACCGCGATGACGTGCATTTTGTTACGTTCCGTCTTCGCAAAATCACTCCCAATACCCTTCGGAATCCGTTTTCATGG
This sequence comes from Actinomadura napierensis, assembly GCF_039529375.1. Classification (NCBI taxonomy): domain Bacteria; kingdom Bacillati; phylum Actinomycetota; class Actinomycetes; order Streptosporangiales; family Thermomonosporaceae; genus Actinomadura; species Actinomadura napierensis. Next base: position 27,107 of record NZ_BAAAMR010000103.1, on the reverse strand, counting down.
ATCTCGTGACTCCCACACCGGCTCCTTGCCTGCCGACCGGCGCCCCACCCGGCCACGCCACCCTGCGCTGGGTCGAGGGCTGTCTCGGCAAGGGCGCCGAGGTGCGGATGGTGCGGCCGCTCCCGGGCGGCGGCGCGCACGCCAACCACGCGCTCGTGGTGGAGACGCCGTCCGGCAGCGCGCACCGGCTGGTGCTGCGCCGCTGGACCGGCCGGGACACCGGCCTCGACGCGGGCCCCGGCCGCCGCTCCTACGGCGACACCGAGTTCTCCCCCGAACGCGAGATCGCCGCGCTGGCGCTGCTGGCGGGCTGCGAGATCCCGACCCCCGAGCTCGTCGCCGCCGACCCGTCCGGCGCGCACTGCGACGTCCCCGCGCTGCTGATCAGCCGGCTGGTCGGCCATCCGCCCCGGCCGTCCCCCGACGACCTGCCGGAGTACCTCATCCAGCTCGCCGCCGCGCTGCTGCCGGTGCACGCGCTGCACGGCGCGTCCACGATGCCGCCGTACGTCCCCTACAACCGGCTCGACCAGCGGAACCCGCCCAAGCACGCGCTGCGCCCGCAGCTGTGGGAGCGCGCGTTCGAGATCGCCTCCGGGCCCGCGCCGGACGCGCCCGCCCGCTTCCTCCACCGCGACTACCACCCCGACAACACGCTGTGGTCCTACGGCAAGCTGACCGGCGTCGTCGACTGGTCGGACGCCTCGTGCGGCCCGGTCGCGGTCGATGTCGCCCGCATGCGCCGCGGCCTGGCGCTCCGCTACGGCGTGCCCGTCGCCGACCGCTTCCTGGCCGCGTTCGACCAGGTCTCCGGCGGCCACGAGCACGACCCGTACTGGGACGTCCGCTGCCTGCTCGACCTGCTCCCCGAGGACGACGGCCGCATCGTCGACGAGGCCGAGGTCCCCCTCTTCGAGGACTACCTGGAAGCCCTGGTCGCCGGCCTCACAGCGTGACGGACTCGATCGGCAGGCTGGAGTCGGCCGGGAGGGCGAGGTCGGACGGGTCGAGGCCGGAGGCGACGAGCTCGGAGCCGAGGGCGGCGACCATCGCGCCGTTGTCGGTGCACAGCTTCGGGCGCGGGACGCGCAGCCGGACGCCGGCGGCCTCGCAGCGCTCGGCGGCCAGGGCCCGCAGCCGCGAGTTCGCCGCGACGCCGCCGCCGATCAGCAGGTCGTGCACGCCGTTGTCCTTGCAGACCTTGAGGGCCTTCTGGGTGAGGACGTCCACGACGGCCTCCTGGAAGGACGCGGCGACGTCCGGGACGGGGACGGCCTCGCCCGCGCGCTCCCTGGCCTCCACCCAGCGGGCCACGGCCGTCTTCAGGCCGGAGAACGAGAAGTCGTAGGTGCCGTCGTTGTACTTGCCGCGCGGGAACGCGATCGCGGCGGGGTCGCCCTCGCGGGCCATCCGGTCGATCACCGGGCCGCCGGGGAAGCCCAGGCCGAGAACCCGCGCGACCTTGTCGAACGCCTCGCCCGCCGCGTCGTCGACGGTGCTGCCGAGCGAGCGGACGTCGCCCGCCACGTCCGGCACCAGCAGCAGCGAGGAGTGCCCGCCGGACACCAGCATCGCCACGCACGGCTTCGGCAGCGGCCCGTGCTCCAGCTGGTCGACGCACACGTGCGCGGCGAGGTGGTTGACGCCGTACAGCGGCTTGCCGAGCGACAGCGCGTAGGCCTTCGCGGCGGCGACGCCGACCATCAGGGCGCCTGGCAGGCCGGGGCCGGCGGTGACGGCGAACGCGTCGATGTCGGTGAAGGCCACGCCCGCCTCGTTCAGCGCGCGCTCCACGGTCGGGCCCATCGCCTCCAGGTGCGCGCGGGACGCGACCTCGGGCACCACGCCGCCGAACCGGGCGTGCTGCTCGACGCTGGAGGCGATCGCGTCGGCCAGCAGCGTGCGGCCGCGGACGATGCCGACCCCCGTCTCGTCGCACGAGGTCTCGATGCCGAGGACCAGCGGCTCTTCGCGGATCATGTGTTCCCCCTGGTGAACCCCACCGGGCGGCGCTCCAGGCGGCGGCACATCACCACCGCGTCCACGTCGGCGGGCTGGTAGTAGCGCTTGCGGATCCCGACCTCGAAGAACCCGAACCGCTCGTAGAGCCGGCGCGCGGCCGGGTTGTCGGCGCGGACCTCCAGGAACACCGCCTCGGCGTTGCGCCGGGACGCCTCGTCCATCAGCTCGGTGAGCAGGGCCGCGCCGATCCCGGCGCCGCGCCGTTCGGCGCGCACCCCGATCGTCTGCACGTCGGCCTGCGCGCCCGCGGCGGCGAGGCCCGCATAGCCGACGATCTCGCCGCCGGGCTCCTCGGCGACGACGTAATGGCGGGTGGCGGGCTGGCCGGCCAGCTCCTCGGCGAGCATCTGCTCGCTCCACGCGTCGTCGGGGAACAGGACCTGCTCCAGCAGGTGGACGGCGGGCAGGTCCGCGCGGGTCATGGCGCGCAGCGTGACGTCGGTCACCGCCGGGTCACCTTCTTGCGCGGGCCCGGCTCCTTGGCGTCGGGCCTGCGCAGGTACAGCGGCTCGGGCGGCAGCAGGTCGGGGCCCTTCTCGCCGGCGAGGCGCGCGACGGCGAGCTCCGCGACGGCGGACGCGGTGGGCAGCAGCGGCTCGTGCCCCGAGTCTCCGAGGACCTCCGGGTACAGGGCCGCGCCCTCGCCGATGACCGGCAGCCCCTCGGGCGCACCGTCCAGGACGTCGGCGGCGGGGCCGACGGCCGGTTCGGTGGCACGGACGCGAGACGAGGCGTACCGCGCCCAGTACACCTCCTTGCGGCGGGCGTCCGTCGCGACCGCGAACGGCTCGTCCCGCCCGGAGGCCCAGGCTATGGCGTCGAGCGTGCAGACGCCGTGCACCGGGACGCCCAGCGACTCGCCCATCGCGCGCGCCGTGACCAGCCCGACGCGCAGGCCGGTGTACGGGCCGGGGCCCACACCGACGGCGATCGCGCTGATCGTGTCGGGCGCGGCGCCCGCCTCCGCCAGCACGGCCTTGATGGACGGGGTGAGCAGCTCGGTGTGCCTGCGCCGGTCGACGGCCTCGGCCTGGGCACGGCGCCGCGCGCCCTCGCCGGGGATCCACTCATGAAGCGCCACCGTGATCGCGGCGGTCGCGGTGTCGAAAGCCAAGACCAGCACGGGTTGTAAGCCTAGTCCAGGCGGCGGCCTGCACGGTGCCTCATCTGGGACGGCGGCACCGCGCTCACGGGCCCGGCCCGGCCCCGGCCCGGCGGATCAGGCCTTGTCGAGCGCCTGCAGGACGGTCTTGGCCACCTCGGCGGCACCGTCGCCGGCGGCCTTGGACGACAGCGGATCGCCGTCGTCGGAACCGGAGTAGTGGATCGTCACCAGGACGTTCGCGAGCCGCACGTTGGTGATCGCCTCGCCGGAGCCCTGTCCCTTGTCGACGCTGTAGACCTGGTAGCCCTCGTCGCCGACGCCCTTGAGGTCGCCCTTCTCGGTCAGCTCCTGGCCCGCGAGCAGCGACTTGCCGGACTCGTCGGCGCCGCGCTCGGCGGCGATGGTGCTCTGCGCCACGGCGGTCGGGGTCTGCGCGGACGTCCCGGCGATCGCGCGCAGCTCGACGGTGAGCTGCCGCTTGTTGTCGCCGGCGTAGGCGCCCCAGACGCAGCCGTTCTGCTGGTCGTTGTTCTGGTAGTTGTCGGCCGGGTTCTGCTCGGCGCCGGGGGCCAGCCGGTCGATGAGGTCCTTGCCGAGGACGGAGCAGGAGTCGGGCACCGCCGAGCGCTCGCCGCTCGCCGTCGGGGAGCTGTCGGCCCCGCTGCCGACGGCCTGGCCCGTGCCGTGCTCGGCGCCGCCGCCGACGCCGTTCAGCAGGAGGAACACCGCCAGCGCGCACGCCGCCGCGGCGCCGCCCGCCGCCAGCAGGATCGCGCCGCGCCGGCCGCCGCGGCGCTCGCGGGCGACCCGATGGCTGCCGCTGCCCGTCTTGTATCCGCCGCTGCCGGCCCGGTGGCCGCCGCTGCCGGAGGCGTATCCGCCGCTGCCCGAGCGGTATCCGCCGCTCTCGGTCCCGTAGTCGCCGCTGCCGGACCGGTAGTCGCCGCTGCCCGTGTCGTAGACGTCCCGCCGGGCGGAGTAGCCGCCGCTGTCGGCCGGGTAGTTGCCGCTGCCGGACCCGGTCTCGTAGCTGCCGCCCGTTCCGTAGTCGCCGATCGGGTAGCTGCCGCTCTCGGCCGGGTAGCCGCCGGACGCCGGGTACCGGCCACTTTCGGACGAGTACCCGCCGCTAGCGGTCGAGTACCGTCCGCTGTCGGCGGAGTAGGGGTCGCCACCGGCGGGGGTGGGGTAGCCGCCGGTCGTCGAGTAGCGGCCGCTCTCGGCGGGCCCGTCGCCGCCTTGGGCCGGGTATCCGCCGGTCGAGTACTGGCCGGTGGGGTATCCGCCGGTGCTGTAGCCGCCGCTCGCGGACGAGGGCCCGCCCACGGCCGGGTAGCCCCCGGTTCCCGATGAGGGATAGCCGCTTGCGGCCGAGGGATAGCCACCGGAGCCGGGCGCCGCCGGGTAACCGCCGGACCCAGGCGTGGACGAGTAACCGCCGGAGCCGGGCGTGGAGGGGCCGGGCGCGGACGGGTAGCCGCCGGAACCGGGCATGGACGGGTGACCGCCGGAGCCGGTCCCACGGTCCCCGGCGCTCGCCGGGTGGCCGCCCGTGCCCGAGGCACGGCGGCCGTCCTGCCCCGGGTACGGCCCGTACTCGCCGTCCCTCGTGCGGTCGTCGCCGCTGCGATGGCTGCCACTCACCGGATCCCACTCCTGCTTTGCGGAAATCTCTGATATGTCGTGAAGGTGAGGTTCGTTCCGGCAAAGAGTACGACATCTCACAGCAAAGTGGTCCGGCGGCACTTACGAAAATCGGAGAAGATCTCCGATCCTTCTCAGTCCAGGTCGCCGGGCAGGTCGCGCCAGCGATCACCGACGCCTTCGATCCTTACTTCGCGCGTCTCGCCGGGCCCGTCCCCGCGCGAAATGATCACTTCCAGCCGGTCGTCGGCAAGGCCCTCCGCGAGCCCTTCTCCCCATTCCACGATCGTCACCGATTCCGCCAGCGAGGCGTCCAGGTCGAGATCGTCCAGCTCCGCGAAACCGCCCAGCCGGTAGGCGTCCACGTGCACCAGCGGGGGTCCGCCGGCCAGCGACGGGTGCACCCGCGCGATGACGAACGTCGGCGAGGTGACCGGCCCGCGGACCTTCAGGCCCTCGCCGATCCCCTGCGTCAGCGTCGTCTTGCCCGCGCCCAGGTGCCCCGTCATCACCACCAGGTCACCGGGCCGCAGCGACCCGGCCAGCCGGACACCCAGCTCGCGCATGTCCCCGTCGGTCGCGACGGTGAGGGTCATCCCGCTCACGGGAGCCCCCGGCGGGGGAACGGCCCCCCGGTTCGCATTGCTCATGCCGTGCGCTCCTCCTCGTCCTCCACGCGGCCCGGCTCCAGGCAGCCGGGGCGGACGCGGTCGATCAGCCGGCGCAGCCCGCCGGTGACCACGCCCGGGTACTCCAGCGGCAGCACGTGCCCGGCCTCGTCCACCTCTACCAGTTCCGCGTCCGGCAGCGCCCCGGCGACGCGGCGGCCGTGCGCGGGCGGGGTCAGCCGGTCCTGCCCGCCGACCAGCACCAGCGCGGGCACCCGTCCGAGCGCCTCCAGCGACCCCACCTTGTCGTGCACGATCAGCGCCGGGTAGAACTCCGCGATCACGTCGATCGGCGTCGCTCTGATCATCTGCTCCAGGAAGTCGACCACCGTGGGGCTGACGTGCTTGTCGGCGAACGCCATCTTGCGGGTGACGACGAACGCCAGGTCGGCGCCGAGCCCGCGCGCCCGGTCCACCAGGTCGGCGCGCCGCCCGAGGCCGCGCAGAGTGCGCGGCGCCAGCGGCCGGACGACCTTGGCCAGCACCAGCGGCAGCCCGAGCGTCATCTCCGCCAGGTCGCCGCACGAGGTGTTGACCAGCGCGACCCCCACCACGCGCGGCCCGAACAGCTCGGGACGCGCGTCCGCCAGCGCCATGATCGACATCCCGCCCATCGAGTGCCCGGCGAGGATCACCGGCCCGGTGGGGGCCGCCGCCTCCAGCACCGCGTGCAGGTCCTCGCCGGTCTGCTCGATCGTCGCGTTCGCCGGGTCGCTGCGCCCCGACCGGCCGTGGCTGCGCTGGTCCCAGAACACCATCCGCAGCCGTCCCCGCAGGTCGCGGCGCTGGTAGTGCCAGGAGTCCCGGTTCAGGCAGTAGCCGTGGCAGAACACGACCGTGAGATCGGCGTCGTCCGGGCCGTCCACCTCGACGTGCAGCTCCAGGCCGTCGGAGGCGCGGACGGTCAGCTCCTTGCCGCGCAGCTCGCCGAACGGCTCGTCGGCGTCCGGATCCGGACGCAGCCGCACGCGGCCCACCGCCAGCCGCCGCAGCCCCACCGCCGCGCCGATCCCGGCCGCGCCGACGCCCGCGACGGCCCCGGCGATGCCGATCCGGCGTCTGTTCCTGACGTCCATGCTCACGCCCCCCGCCGTCCCCCGTAGACCCTCGGCACCCGGGACCCGATCCGGGTGACGATCTCATACGAGATGGTGCCGAGCGCGTCCGCCCATTCCTGCGCGGTCGGCTCGCCCCGGTCGCCCGGCCCGAACAGCACGATCTCCTCCCCCGGCGCCAGCTCGTCGTCGCCGAGGTCGATGACGAACTGGTCCATGCAGACCCGTCCGGCGATCGTCCGGCGGCGCCCGGCCGCCAGGACCTCCAGCACGTTCGACCCGTGCCGCGGGATGCCGTCCCCGTACCCGGCGGGCACCACGGCGAGGTTCGTCTCGCGCGCGGTGAAGTAGGTGTGGCCGTAGGACACGCCGCTGCCCGCCGGAACCCGCTTGACCAGCGCCGCGTCCGCGACCAGCGTCATCGCCGGCCGCAGTCCGAAGGTACCGAGCGACGGGATCGGCGTCAGCCCGTACGTCGCGATACCCGGCCGTACGAGGTCGAACCGCGCCTCCGGCAGCGTCAGCGCCGCCGCCGAGTTCGCCAGATGCCGGACCTCCGGCCGCGCGCCCGCCTTCTCCGCGTGCTCCACCATCTCGGTGAACGCGCCGATCTGCGTGCCGATGGACGGATGGCCGGGCTCGTCCGCGCACGCGAAGTGCGACATCACCCCCACGACCCGAAGATGCCCGGCCGCCTCCGCCTTCAGCGCCGCGTCCACCAGGTCGTGCCAGTCCTGCCCGCGCGCGCCGCCCCGCGTCATGCCCGTGTCGGCCTTCAGGTGCACCCGCGCCGGGCGCCCCGCCCGCTGCGCCGCCTGAACCAGCTCCTCCACCAGCCACAACGCGCCCACGGTCAGGTCGACGTCGCGCGCCACGGCCTGCTCGTACGGCTCGCCGGGCACGCCCAGGCACACCAGCGTCCGGACGTCCACCCCCGCGTCCCGCAGCGCCAGCGCCTCCGCCAGCTTCGCCACGCCCAGCCACGTCGCGCCCCCGGCGAGCGCCGCGCGCCCCGCCTCCACCAGGCCGTGTCCGTACGCCTCGGCCTTCACCATCGCCATCACCTCGGCGCCGCCCGCCTTCTCGCGCAGCAGCCCGATGTTCCCGGCAATGGCGTCCAGATCGACGCGCGCCTCCGCAGGAACCCTCATGGTCACCCAGTCTGCCGTTCCCAGTGCCGTGCCCGGAGCATCCCCGGCCGGGCACCGTCCCCCGACGAGCACGCCCCCGCACGCCCGTTTCCCCATTTGACGCCCTTGTCCCCCACACGGTTCAGCCCAAGGCCCGCACGACCCGCCAGCCCTGTGCCACGCCGTCGCGAACACCGCGCCCACCACGCGAGCGCGTCATCTGACCGGCGAGGCGAAGCCGAAGGCGAGCCTCGCCGGGAAGCTCGCGAAGCGAGGTCGCGCTCGCCGAATCACGGTCAGGGCGCGAGCCGCTGGGCGAGCGCCCTGGGCCGGGATTCTTTAAACACAGCGGAAGGCCTCGGGGAGGGCGGTGACGACGTCGTAGGCGCTGATCGGGGACTCGGCGGCGTCGGGGTGGGGGGCGGAGGCGAGGCGGGCGGCGAGACCGTGCAGGTAGGCGCCGGCGGCGGCCGCGTCCAGGGCGAGCATGCCGCCGGCGAGCAGGGCGCCGATCAGGCCGGACAGGACGTCGCCGGTGCCGGCGGTGGCCAGCCGCGGGGTGCCGGTCGGGTTCACCCGGACGGGCCGGTCCTGCTCGGCGACCAGCGTCGTCGAGCCCTTGAGCAGGACGGTCGCGGACAGTTCGGCGGCGGCGCGGCGGACGTGCTCCAGGCGGCCCGCCTCGATGTCCTCGCGGGAGGCGTCGATGAGGCGGGACAGCTCGCCCGCGTGCGGGGTGAGGACGGTCGGCGCGGGGCGGAGCAGCAGGCCGCGGCGGCGGGCGAGGACGGTGAGGCCGTCGGCGTCGACCAGGACGGGCAGGTCGGTGGACAGGACGGCCTCCAGCAGCGACTCGGCGGCGTCGCCGGTGCCGAGGCCGGGTCCGGCGACCCACGCCTGGACGCGCCCGATACGTTCGAGGACCTTCGCGTCGTGCGGGCCGGGCTCGATCACCGTGGTGACGACCTCGGGCCAGCGGTGCCGGACGAGTTCGACGGGGTGCGCGACGGAGGCGAAGCGGACCATCCCGGCGCCGCCGCGCACCGCGCCGCCCGTGCTGAGGACGGCGGCACCGGTGTACTCGTCGCCGCCGGCGAGGATGCCGACGACGCCGCGCCGGTACTTGTCGGACTCGGGGCCGGGCTCGGGCGGGTGGACGTCGGCGGGGCGTGCGGCCACCACGTCCGGGTCGGGGAGGTCGTCGCCGAGGCCGATGTCGACGAGTTCGACGACGCCGCAGTAGGAGGCGCCGGGGTCGATCAGCAGGCCGGGCTTGTGGGTGCCGAAGGTGACGGTGACGTCGGCGTGCACGGCGTCGCCCGCGACCTGGCCGGTGCCGGCGTCGACGCCGCTCGGGACGTCGCAGGCGACGACGAGGCCGGTCGCCTCGGACGCCAGGGCGGCGAGGCGGGCGTGCGGGTCGCGGAGGGCGCCGGCGCCGCCGATGCCGGTGAGGCCGTCGACGATGAGGTCGGCGCCGGCGATCGCGTCGGCGGGGTCGCCGCCGAGGAGGCGGCCGCCGGCGGCGCGGAGCGCGGCGAGACCGCCCTCGTGGATCTTGGAGCCGGCCTGGACGGCGTCCACCCGGGCGCCGCGCCGGGCCAGCCGGGCGCCCGCGTAGAGGGCGTCGCCGCCGTTGTCGCCGCCGCCGACCAGCAGCACTACGCGAGACCCGTAGACGGTGGGCAGGACGCGGGCGCAGACGGCCGCCAGTCCGGCGGCGGCCCGCTGCATCAGCGCGCCTTCGGGGAGCCGCGCCATGAGCGCGCTTTCCGCCGCCCGCACCTTGCCGACCTCGTGCGCGTACCTCATCCGCTGCTCCCCAAGCGCGCCGTCCCGACGATCACATCACTTACCCTGCCACGCCGCCCCGTCCCGTAACCGGGCGGACGCGAACGGGCGGGCGCGCATGGGCGCGAACGGGCATGAACGGGCGGGCTCGGCGCAATCGGCGCGGCAATGGCGCGCGTTCGCCGGGTCCGGTTCATGGTGCGCTGGCCGAAAGGTGAGTTAGCGTGTGTTTTCCCGGAAGTTGCAGTGCGGCGGGGGTTCGGAAAAACCCGTAAAATGATCAGCCAACACGCAGCGCCGGGCGGCCCCGGTGCGGCACACTGCGACGGGGCCGCTCCCCGCACGGAAGGGGGTCGGAACGGTGATCGCGTCGCGGGGTGCCTCCGGTGACATGAGCCCGTTCCGGGGTCCCACCGTCCGGCAGCGCAGGCTCGCCGCCGAACTCCGGCGGCTCAGGGAACAGAAGGGACTCACCGGAGACGATGTCGCCGAGCGGCTGGCCTGGTCGACCGCCAAGGTGAGCCGGCTGGAGAACGCGCGTACCGGCGCGAAGATCGACGACATCCTCGCGCTCATCGACCTTTACGACATCGCCGAATCCCACCGAACCGAGCTGATCGCCCTCGCACACGATGCTTCCGAGAAGGGCTGGTGGGAGAGTTATCGGGAGCTTCCCGGCGGCTACTCCGCACTGATCGCACTGGAAGACGAAGCGAACAAGATCACGCAATGGGAGACCTACATCGTTCCGGGCCTCCTGCAAACCGAGGCGTACGCACGGGCGACGATCTCCGGGCTGCATCTTTTCGACACCGTTCCGCCGCGGCAGATCGACCGCAGGGTCGAGGTGCGGATGCGCCGCCAGGGGATCCTGCGCAGAGCAGAACCTGTCGAATACACCGTCCTGCTGGACGAGTCCGTGCTGCAGCGCCTCGTCGGCGATCCCGCGGTCATGCGAGCGCAGCTCGACCATCTCCGCTCGATCGCCGAATTGCCGAACGTGACTCTGCGCATCATGCGGCTGGGGGTCGCCCATCCTTTGATGGAGGCGTCTTTCCAGTTGCTGGAGTTCGACCCGGTTCACGACGTGGTCTTTCCGGACATCGTTCACACGGAAAGCCTAACGGTCAGCCAGTTCATCGACGAGAAGATCACGCACATGTATCGGCTCGCCTTCGAGGGAATGGCACGGGTCGCGCTCGGCAGCGCCGAGTCCGTGGAGTACATCGCGCGAGCGCGGGCCGTCTGGCGTTGACACCGCCCACTGTGGCGATGCATAAACCAGGAAAGAAGGCCCACGCGTGTCCTCGTTCGAAATGACGTCCGAAACCGTCCCGTCCGCGGTCGGCGCGACCGGCTGGCGCAAGAGCGCGCGCTGCGCCGGCAACGGCGCCTGCGTCGAGATCGGCGCCCTGCGCGGCGGCGCGGTCGCCGCTCGGGACGCCTACGACGGCGACGCCGGCCCCGTGCTGGCGTTCTCCGCCGCGCAGTGGCGGGCGTTCACGGCCGCCGCCAAGGCCGGCGAGTTCGACCTGGCCCGCTGACCCGGGTTCCAGGAAGGAAGATCGAGGGCCCGCGTCGGCGTACGCCGGGGCGGGCCGTCACTGCGCGGCACCGGATCGCGCCCGCACGGACCATCCGCCGATCATCGGCATTTCCGGCGACTCTTGTTACCTTGTTCTTGGCACCGGCAGCGCCGCCGTGAGCAGAATGCGTCTCCGATTCGGGAGCCAGGATGAGTTTCCATGCCACGCCGTCCCCCCGCTGGAGGAAGAGCACCCGCTGCGGGGCGAACAGCACGTGCGTCGAAGTGGCCGGGCAGGACGACGGAATCGTCTCCGTACGCGCCGGTGCGGCCGACGATTCGCGCCTGGACTTCGCCCCCCGGGAATGGCGCCGGTTCGTCGCGGCCGTCCGGCGGGGGGCCTTCGACTTGCACTGAAACTTGCATTTACTGAGATTCTCAGAATCGAACGGGAATATCACTCCGCTCGCCCGCGCCCACCGGGGCGGGACGGGCGCGAAAAGGGCGGAGAAGGCGTTCGCCTCCTCCGCCCCGGGTCGACGGCTACTCGACGGTGACCGACTTGGCGAGGTTGCGGGGCTGGTCCACGTCGTGGCCCTTGGCGGTGGCCAGCTCGCAGGCGAACACCTGCAGCGGGACGGTCGTCACCAGCGGCTGTAGCAGCGTCGGGACGGCCGGGACGCTGATCAGCGTGTCCGCGTACGGCTCCACCGACGTGTCGCCGTCCTCGGCGATCACGATGGTGCGGGCGCCCCGCGCGCGGATCTCCTGGATGTTGGAGACGATCTTGTCGTGCAGGACGTCGCGGGCCCGCGCCGGCACGATCACCACGACCGGCAGGCCCTGCTCGATCAGCGCGATCGGGCCGTGCTTCAGCTCGCCCGCCGCGAACCCCTCGGCGTGCATGTACGCCAGCTCCTTGAGCTTCAGCGCGCCCTCCAGCGCCACCGGGAAGCCGACGTGCCGGCCGAGGAACAGCACGCACCGCTCGCCGGCCAGGGACCGGGCCAGCTCGCGGACCGGCTCCATCGTCTCCAGGACCTTGTCGACCTTCTCCGGCATCCGCTCCAGCAGCTGCACCATCGCGAACACCTCGTCGCCCCACTTGGTGCCGCGCACCTGCGCGATGTAGAGCGCGATGAGGTAGACCGCGACGAGTTGGGTGAGGAACGCCTTGGTCGAGGCGACCGCGATCTCCGGGCCCGCGTGGGTGTAGAGCACGCCGTCGCACTCGCGCGGCAGCGTCGAGCCGTTGACGTTGCAGATGCCGAGCAGCTTCGCCTTCTGCTCGCGGGCGTGCCGGACGGCCATCAGCGCGTCCATCGTCTCCCCGGACTGGGAGATCGCGATGACCAGCGTCGTCGGCGACAGGATCGAGTCGCGGTAGCGGAACTCGCTGGCCAGCTCCACCTCGCAGGGCAGCCCGGCCCAGTGCTCGATCGCGTACTTGGCGATCAGCCCGGCGTGGTACGAGGTGCCGCACGCCACGATGATGATCTTGTCGACCTCGCGCAGCTCCCGGTCGGTGATGCGCATCTCGTCCAGGTGCAGCCGGCCGTCCGCGCCGATCCGGCCGAGCAGCGTGTCGGCGACCGCGCGCGGCTGCTCGGCGATCTCCTTGAGCATGAAGTAGTCGTAGCCGCCCTTCTCGGCGGCGGACACGTCCCAGTCGACGTGGTACTCGGTCACCTCGGCGGGCCGGCCGTCGAAGTCGGTGACCGTCACGCCGCCGGAGCGCAGCTCGACGACCTGGTCCTGGCCCAGCTCGATCGCGTCCCGGGTGTGCTCGATGAACGCCGCGACGTCGCTGGCGAGGAAGTTCTCGCCCTGCCCGACGCCGACCACCAGCGGCGAGTTGCGGCGCGCCCCGACCACCAGGTCCTCGTCGCCGGTGTGCACCGCGACCAGCGTGAACGCGCCCTCCAGCCGGCGGCACACCCGGCGCATCGCGTCCGCGAGGCCGTCCTGGGCGTTGCCGTCCACCGCCGCCAGCTCGTCCTCCAGCAGGTGCGCGACGGCCTCGGTGTCGGTGTCGGACCTCAGCTTGTGCCCGCCGTCCTCCAGCTCGGCCCGCAGCGCCGCGAAGTTCTCGATGATGCCGTTGTGGATCACCGCGACGGACCCGGTGCAGTCGGTGTGCGGGTGCGCGTTGCGGTCGTTCGGCGGCCCGTGGGTCGCCCACCGCGTGTGCCCCATGCCGAGCGTCCCGGCCGGCGGGGGCTCCTCCGCCAGCGCCTCCTTCAGGTTCACGAGCTTGCCCGCGCGCTTCGCCGTCGCCAGCCGTCCGCCGGCCAGCACGGCCACCCCGGCCGAGTCGTAGCCGCGGTACTCCAGCCTGGCCAGCCCGTCGACCACGACGTCGAGCGCGGGACGGCCGCCTACGTACCCCACGATTCCGCACATGGCGGCAACTCTATTCGGTGCGCCCCACCGGACCTACCTGCAAGGGACGTAGACGGGTGGCGCTAGGTTGGACGCCCGGTGAAAACCCGGAGACCCGCCTGAACCTGCGATTACCGTTCAGGCCATGACGAGCGGATGGGACAGCGTGCCGACCCCTTACGTGGAACTCTCCCGCGCGTCCTGGCGGGCGCTGCGCGAGAGCACCCCGCTGCCCCTCACCCCCGGTGAGCTGGACGCCCTGCGCGGCCTGCGCGACCCGATCGACATCACCGAGGTCGAGGAGGTCTACCTGCCGCTGTCCCGGCTGCTCAACCTGTTCTTCCAGTCCGACGGGCGGCTGCGCGACACCGTCAGCGGCTTCCTCGGCGGCGAGGTCGCCCCGACCCCGTTCATCATCGGCGTCGCCGGGAGCGTCGCGGTCGGCAAGTCCACCACGTCGCGGCTGCTGCGGACGCTGCTGGCCCGCTGGCCCGACCATCCGAGCGTGGAACTCGTCACCACCGACAGTTTCCTGTATCCGAACGCGATCCTTAACGAGCGCGGGATCATGGAAAGGAAGGGTTTCCCCGAGTCCTACGACCGCCGCGCGCTGGTCCGGTTCGTCTCGTCGATCAAGGCGGGGGCCGCGGAGGCGGCGATCCCGGTCTACTCCCATCTGGAGTACGACATCGTCCCGGACGCGGTGCAGACCGTCCGGCGGCCCGACATCCTGATCGTCGAGGGCCTGAACGTGCTGCAGGCCCCGCCGCCCGGCACCCTCGGCGTGTCCGACTTCTTCGACTTCTCGATCTACGTGGACGCGCGGGTCGAGGACATCATGCAGTGGTACATCGAGCGCCTCTTCGCGCTGCGCCGCACCGCGTTCACCGACCCGCGCTCCTACTTCCACAAGTACGCCCACGAACTGGACGAGGACGAGACCGCCGCGTTCGCCAAGCGCGTCTGGCGGGACGTCAACGAGATCAACCTCGTCTCCAACATCCTCCCGACCCGCGCCCGCGCGACCCTCGTCCTGCACAAGGACCGCGAACACGCCGTCCAGCGCGTCCGGCTACGCCGGATCTGACGCGACGGCGTCCGGAGCCGCCGGTGCCGCCGAGGCCGCGGCGGCCTGCGCGAGCCGCACGGCCTGCGCCTCCTGGAACCGGGTGATCCGCCAGACGACCACCGCGGCCAGCACGGCCGCCACGATGCCGAAGGCCCAAGAGATCACGTACAGGGTGATCTCTTGGTGGACGTGCCCGGCCGTCCCGCTGGGGTCCCCGTCGCCCAGCCGGCCGACCAGGACCCAGGCGACGAACGCCGCCCACCAGGCGTTGACCGGCCAGGCCGATGCGGGCGGAGCGCTGGCGCGCCACACCGACGCGACGACGTTGCGCGGGATCCAGAAGTTCAGCACGGGCACGAACCAGCCGGCGATCACCCACGGCCGGCCCCAGCCCTCGGGCTCCTCGATGAGTTCGGCGGCCGTGCGCGCCCGCCACAGCCAGACGACCACGGCGACCCCGGTGAGGACGATCAGCCCCAGCTGCGCGAACACCCCGGTCATCAGGCCGTTGCGCAGGTCCGCGGTCCGCGAGGTGAGGCCCTCATCGTCGAGCAGCGCGTTCGTCCACAGGCCGAGCCCGGCGAGGGCGATCATCAGCAGCGCGTTCGCGGCGAGCCCCGCGATCGCCACGAGCGCCGCCGCGCGCGGCGGCCTGAGGATCTCGGGCGCGTAGGGGCGCATCGGGCCTCCTGGTTCCGGACCGAAACGGGTGCCTGATCTTCCCCGGACGGCACCACCTCCCGGAAGTCCACCAAGATCACAAATCCATGACACCCCGCTGCCGTTGCGCGGCCGGCCCGGTCGCGACTAGTGTACGAAACCGTTTCGTTTCGAAGGAGCCCGCACATGCCGGACGGACGGGGCGCGGCGCGCGAGGAGGCGATCCTGCACGCCACGCTGGAACTGGTCGCGGAGATCGGCTACGACCGGATGACCATGGACGCGATCGCCGCGCGCGCCCAGGCCAGCAAGGCGACCATCTACCGGCGCTGGCCGGGCAAGGCGGAGCTCGTCGTGGCGGCGGTGCGCGGCCATGCCGGGCCCGCCGCGCTGACGCCGCCGGACACCGGAGTCCTCCGCGACGACCTGCTCGGGGTGCTGCGGCTGATGCGCGACGGCCTGCTCGCGCAGGACGCCGCGCTCATCCTCGGCCTGATGATCGCCATGCACCGCGACCCGGCGCTGGCCGACGCGGTGCGGGCCCGGTTCGTCCGCGACAAGCACGCGATGTTCGGCGCGGTCATCGCGCGCGCCGCCGACCGCGGGGATCTCCCGGCGAGGGTCGACGACGCGCTGTTCACGGAGATCAGCTCGTCGATGCTGTTCTCCCGTCTCTTCGTCGCCGGCGAACCGCTCGACGACGCCTTCGTCCACCACCTGGTCGACGACGTGCTCCTCCCGCTCCTCGACCACCGGACCGGCCAGAACCAGGGAGTATCCGATGTGGCAGACGATCCTTCTCAGCGGCCTCGGCGGGGTGCTGGGCGGTAACGCCCTCCCGCACTTCGTCCGGGGCATCACGCGTGAGCGCTACCCGAACCTCACCGGCAACGGCCCGCTGCCCAACCTCGTCGCCGGCTGGGCCGGGCTCGTCCTCGCGGCGCTGCTCGTCCACTGGTCCGATCCTGGGCGGCATCCCGGCTGGGCGTTCGGGGCCGCGGCCGTCGGCGTGCTGCTGATCGGGCTGTTCCACGCGGGCCCCGGCGCCTTCGGCCGCGCCGAGCAGCCCGAGACCTCAGCCTGACGCGGGGGCCGTGGCCGGCCAGGTGATCTCGTAGTACTTCCGGGCGTCGTCCTCGGCGACCGGCCGCATGCCGGCGGCGGACATGACGTGCTGGGACGCGAGGTTGCCGCGGTCGGTGTCGCCCTTCACCGACGCGACGCCGCGCTCCCGGGCGAAGCGGAGCAGGCCGCGCAACGCCTCGGCGGCATAGCCGTGGCCCCGCGCCGCCGCGACCAGGTCGTATCCGACCGTGACGGTGCCGTGCGCGTCGGGGGCCGCGTGGAAGCCCGCGCCGCCGATCGCGCGTCCGCCGTCGCGGAGCCGGATCTCGTAGGCCCCGAACGGCTGCGGGTCGCCGGCGGCGGCGCACACGTCCAGGTAGCGCCGGGCGCCCGCGATGTCCATGTCCATCGGGTAGCCGCCGTCCGGGGCGGGGCCGCGCTCCACGAGCCGCTCCGCTTCGGCGACGGTGAAGGGGTGCAGAACCAGCCGTTCGGTTACGAGGTCGTCCATATGGCGCAGAACTACCAGGTTGGGCCCGGGAGGGGCACCTGGTTTTCCGTGCCTGCGGGCTCAGGGCGTTGGGGCGTCCGGGGTCAGGGAGTCGAGCCAGTGGACGAGCCGGGCGCCCTCGCGGGTCATGATCTCGGGGTCGCGCAGGGCCAGGCGAGCAGCAGCCGGATCACCCGGCCGGCCTCCGCGTCGAGGGTGCCGTCGGCACGCTTGTCCACTTCGACGGCCAGCGTGCCGGTGGGGCTGCCATAGCGGGCGGCGACGTCGCGGCCGCTCATCCAGGCCTCGATGAGGCCCTTGAGGCGGTCGCGCGGGTCGGGCAGCCGGTCCAGCCCGCCGGTGAGCTCGTCCAGCCGCGCGGCGCACCAAGCCTGCGCTGGCACGCGAGGCCGGTCCGGTGCACACCGCACTGGGCCGGACGGGTCAGGTGTGCTGGAGGGCGCGGAACGCGTCGGTCCAGGCACGGTTCCGTCCGGGCAGGCCGCCGGAGGGCTGGACGGTGTACGGGCAGAAGAGGCTGTTGAGCAGCCACGGGGTCTTGTCCGGGCCGAAGTCGCGCACCATCGCGGCGTCCTGGCCCACTCCGTAGGTCGCGACGGCGAGCCGGCCCGTCCGGCGGAAGCGGTCCATCTGCTCCCACAGGAAGGTCCTGTGGGCCGCGAACCAGGGGCTCATCGCCAGGAGGTCGTCCCACTGCCGCTGCGGGAAGGGGTGGTCGATCGCGTTCTTCAGCACACGCCACACCGGCGTACCGCGAGGCACCGAGTAGCGGTCGGCGAAGGCGGGGGCCACGGGATCGCTCAAGTGCTTCTTCCAGAGGAGTACCAGCGAGAACTCCGTAGCCAGGAATCTCTGCTCGGGACGCATCCGCGGCAGGACGTAGTCGAGGTAGCGCTGGCCCGCGGCGGGAGCCGGCAGGTGCGGATGGATGTCGACGCCGTCGATGGACGGCGTTTCCCGTACGAACCTCATCCACCGCTCGGCGGCGGGCGTACGCCACGCGGGCCGGTCGAGGTGGTTCAGAGCGCCCATGTAGAGGCGGGTCTTGCACTTGTCCCCGAAGTGCTCGGCCCGGTAGGCGGTGACGTGCCGCGCGATGGTCTCGTAGAAGTCGTTGAGCCGGTCGCCTCGGTCGGCGGCCCGGGTCTCGATGAACGGTTCGTTCCCGATCGCCAGGATGTCGACCCGGTTCAGGACGACCGGCAGCACCTTGTCCAGACGCTGGAGCTCGGCCGCCATCGCGGTACTGCCGGGGACGGGGAGGGGCCTGCGGTCGAAGGGGAACTTCAGCGACAGGACGGTCCCGTATCCCCTGCCAGCGGCCGTCAGCAGCGCCCCGATCGCGGGCCGGCCTTCCGGCGGTCCCTGCTCCGCGTCGGGCATGGGGAAGAACCCGCGCAGCCAGGTCGCCGAGACCGCCTGGAGTTCGGCGAACGTCATTGTGCTCGGGTCGCCGTTGAAGTTCGCGCCGAGAACCCCTTCCGGAGGCGGCGCGGTGACGTGGCCGGCCTGCGGCGAGCCGCCGCCGTCTCCGGCCGGTGCGCCGCAGCCCGCCGCGCCCGCGGCGGCCAGCCCCACGGCACCGAGCAGGCCGCGGCGCGAGATTCCCGTCCCCGTCTCGCCCCTACTCCGCACTGGCGATCGTCAGGGAGCGCAGGCGGAAGGCCGCCAGGAACGCGGCGCCCACCGTGACGATCACGAGCAGCGGGATCGCGACGCCGAGGTCGACCGACGAGGTCACCGGCGAGGCGGGCGTCAGGGCGTCGGTGACCGACAGGGCCCACTGCTGGATGGACGCCGACTTCGCGCCGGGCGCGAAGCTGCCCAGCAGCGATTCCCAGACCAGCGCGTACAGCAGCCCGATCGTCACCGCGTTGCGGCTCATCACCGCGAGGGCGACGAACACCGCGCTGTAGGCGACGCCGCCGACCAGCACGCCCACGGTGAAGGCGGGCGCGAGCTGCGCGGTCGTCCCGGTCAGCACCAGCCCGGCCAGCAGGGTCGGGACGACCGAGAACGCCGCCACCAGGACGATCGCGACCGCCAGCTTCGTCAGCACGATCACCTGGCGCGGGATCGGCTTGGTCAGCACGTACATGATCTGGCCGTCGTCGATCTCGGGGCCGATCACCCCGGTGCCGGCGATCAGCGCGAGCAGCGGCAGCAGCGTCGCCAGGCCGAACTTCTGCAGCACGTTCGCCGAGACGTCCAGGTCGTTCTGGCCGGTCCAGCGCAGCACCACGGCCAGCACCACCAGCAGCAGCGGCAGCGCGAGCAGGAGCAGCGCGCGCCGCCGGCCGAGCATCGCCCGGAAGGTGATCATCGCGATCGTGCCGTTCATCGGAGCATCACCGTGCCACCAGGTAGGAGAAGACGCTTTCGAGGGACTCGTCGGCCGGGGAGACCTCCCACAGCCGCACGCCGGCGTCCCGGGAGACCTGCGGGAGCAGCCAGGTGAAGCGCTGGAAGTCGACCGCCTCGACGCGCAGGCCCTTCTCGGTGAGCTGGACGCTGCGGGCCGAGCCGTCGGCGATGACCGCGGCGGCGAGGCCGCGGTCGTCGGACGAGCGGACGAGGAAGATGTGCGGCCGGTCGGTCATCAGCCGGCGGATCTTGCGGAAGTCGCCGGACGCGGCGTGCCGGCCCGCGACGATCACCTCGATGTGCCCGGCGAGGCGCTCGACCTCCTCCAGGATGTGCGAGGAGAACAGGATCGTGCGGCCCTCGTCCGCCATCCGGGTGATCAGGTCCATCAGCTGGAGGCGCTGGCGCGGGTCCATGCCGTTGAACGGCTCGTCCAGCAGCAGGACGGGCGGGTCGTGCACGAGCGCGGACGCCATCTTGATCCGCTGCTTCATGCCCTTGGAGTAGTTGCCGATCGTCCGGTCCGCCGCGTACGCCATCTCGACCCGGTCGATGGCCTGGCGCGCGGCGGCCTTCGGGTCGGGCAGCTTGTGCAGCTTCGCCATCGACAGCACGAACTGCTCGCCGGTCAGGAAGTCGTAGGCCGACTCGCGTTCGGGGACGAGCCCGAGCCGCCGGTAGATGCCGGGGTTCTGCCAGATGGGATCGCCGTCCAGGGTGATCGTCCCGGAGGAGGGGGCGAGGAACCCGCCCATCATGTGGATGAGCGTGGACTTCCCGGCGCCGTTCGGGCCGAGCAGCCCGGTGACGCCCGGGCCGATCGTCATCGACACGCCGTTGACGGCGACGACGTTGCCGTACCAGCGGGAGACCTTCTCCAGCCTGATCTCGCTCATGCCCTGCTCCTTCGAGGGGGGACGACCCCCCACGCCCCCCGGTTCGCTCCGCTCATGACAGCCCCGCCTTCCGGAACCGGCGGTACAGGACCGCGACCGAGCCGACGACGATGGCGGCGCACAGCGCGAGCGCGACCACGCCGCTGAGCGTGCCGGACGGCACGTCCACCGCCGACCGCTGCTGCCCGAGCAGCCGCACCTGGACGATGTCGACCAGGTTGAACGGGGCGAGGACGCCGATCCAGCCGGCCAGGGTGAAGTTGGTCTGGTGCTCGGCGATGCCCTGGATGATCAGCGTGAACGCGCTGGTGACCATGTAGACGGCGATGACGGCGGCGACGCCGAGGCCGCGGCGCGGGGTGAACGCGGCGACGACCATCCCGATCGCGGCGAGCACCAGCGCGAACACCACGCAGCCGGCGAGGCCCGCCAGGTAGTGCAGGAACTGGTGCCAGGAGCCGGGCACCTTCGTCACGAGGCCGCCGATGTACAGCACCGTGACGGGCACCGCCATCAGCGCGAACAGCGCGGTGGCGAGCGCGCCGAGCTTGGCCAGCACGAAGTCGAGGTGGCCGACCGGGCGGGAGAAGTACAGCGGGACGACGTGGAAGCGGATCTCCCGGGACGCCAGCACCGGCGCCTGCGTGGCCAGGAAGATCGCGATGATGACCTGGAGCGTCACCGCGTAGGAGGAGTAGCGGATCAGCGCCTCGGGCCGGTTGGCGACCGCGACGACCGCGACCGACCCGGCGGCCGGCAGCAGCATGATCGCGGCGAGCAGGAACGGCATCACCTTGGTCCGGGCGGGCCGTCCGAGGCCGAAGGCGGCGCGCAGGTTGTGCACGTACAGCGACCGCATCACGTAGGCGCGGCCGCTGCGGCGGCCCTCGTAGTGGCGGTAGCCGATGTCGTGGATGGTGCTGGTGCTCATCGCGGGCCTCCCTGCGGAGCGCCGGGCGGCATCGGGACGGACGGGACGCCCGGCCCCGGCGGCGCGGGCGGCGGCACCCCCGGCGGCCCGGGTGGACCGGCGGCCCCCGGCGGTCCCAGCGGGCCGGGCGGGACGGTCTGGGCGGGCACGGTCTGGAAGACCTCTTCGATGTGGTGGCGGCGCTGCTCCATCCGGATCAGCCGCAGTCCGAGGTCGGCGACGCCGTCCCGGACGAGGTCGTAGGTCGTCTCGCCGGCGATGTCGACGACCAGGAACCGGCCCTCCGGGTGCACGGACACGCCCTGGTCGTGCAGGTGCCGCCCGAGCCGGTCGCGGCCCTCGTCCACCTCGACGGTGAGCACGCCGCTCTCGGCGGTGTAGGCCTCGACGGCCTGGGAGCGCAGCAGCTTCCCGCCGTCGATGATGACCACGTGGTCGCAGACGCGTTCCAGCTCGCCCAGCAGGTGCGAGGTGACCAGCACGCTGATGCCGAACTCGGCGCCGATGCGCCGGATCAGCTCGAGCATCTCGTCGCGCCCGGCCGGGTCGAGGCCGTTGGTGGGCTCGTCCAGGAAGACCAGCTTCGGGTCGTGCACGAGGGCCTGCGCCAGCTTCACCCGCTGCCGCATGCCGGTCGAGTAGCCGCCGATGGGACGGTAGCGCTCCTCGTACAGCCCGACGTGGCGCAGGGTGTCGGCGGCGCGCTCGCGCGCGGCGGTCGGCGGCAGGCCGCACATCCGCGCCATGTGCACGACGAACTCCGTCGCGGACACGTCCGGCGGGAGGCACTCGTACTCGGGCATGAACCCGACGCTCTCGCGGATCCGCACGCCCTCGCGGGCGATGTCCATGCCCAGCACGGTCGCGGTGCCGGCGGACGGGGGCTGCAGGCCGAGCAGGATCTTGATCAGCGTGGACTTGCCGGCGCCGTTGGCGCCGACGAGCCCGACCACGCCCGGCTCGACGGCGACCGTCAGGTCGTCCAGGGCGGTCACCCGGGGGAACCTCATCGTCAGGCCCTGGGTGGCGATAATCGGCATGTCCCCGAACCTAGCGGCTGTGCGGAGCCGCGGCGTCACCCTTAGGTGCTACGCCGATGCGCCTTAAGTCGACCGTTCGGCCGCCGATCGGCCCCTCTGGCGGAGGACCACGCTCCAGACGGCCCGCTGCAGGAACAGCGTCACCGTCCCCGCGATGATCATCCCGGCGAAGTTGACGCCGAGCTGCTCCAGCGACCCGGTGATCTCGGTGCCGTGCCGGAGCGCCAGCGCGACCGCGAGGTTGCCGGCCGCCGGCACGGTGGTGACGGAGATGAAGACCCCGACCAGCGCCGAGGACTTCCCGGCGGTCAGCGACAGCACCCCGGCGGCGCCGGCCAGCAGCGCGACGATGAACGACCAGCGGTCCGGGCTGTAGATGAACGCGGTGAGCGGCCGGTGCGCGGGCAGCCGGTCGGTCTCGATGACGCCGATCCGCTTGCTGACCAGCGCGCACACGTAGGTGATGACGATGGCGGCGGCGAACCCGATGACCAGCGCCTTCACCGCCTGCCAGATCCGCTGCGGCTGGCCCCGGAACAGCCCGTAGCAGATCGCCGCGACCGCGGCGAACTCCGGGCCGAGCACCATCGCGCCGACCACCAGGACCGGCGAGTCGATCAGCGCGGCGATCGCGGCCAACTGCGTGGCCAGCGCGAGGAACGCGATGAACGACCAGGTGAGGATCGTCCCCTCGGTGACCTGCCGGTCGAACTCGTCCCAGACGACCGCGTCGTCGCCGTGGCCCGGCGCCCGCCGCTCGGCCCGCTCGGCGACCTCCGACATGGACAGGTCGATGTTCTCGATCGCGATGGACCCGTCCTTGTCGATGCCGAGCGCCTGCAGCGCGTCGAGCACCTCGTTGGCGGACTCGCGGGCGATGTCGGCCTGGACGAGGTCGCCGCGCGGAGAGCGCGCGGCGCCGGGGAAGACGACGACGTTCGTGGCGCCGGCGCAGTCCGACAGGGCCGCGCACACGGCGTCCGTTCGGTCCGGCGGGACGATCGCTCTCAGGTGCAGCACCCGCCACATGCTGCCGTAAAAGCCCGGTGAACGTGGCGCCGACGCGAGTCCGTACGATTTGATCGTTTATTTACCCGCTTCTGGGTGAAAGACGACAGAAAACTTCCAGGTGGTGACGGCATGACGCGTTGGGAACGGGTTCGGCGGGACCGGGGCCGGACGGCCCTCGCCGCGGCGGTGCTCGTCGTCGCGGTCCCGCTCGCCGCCTCCGGCTGCAAGGGCGGGGACCTGAGCGCGGTCGACCCGACCGGCTCCAAGAGCGGCGGATCCGGGCCGGCGGCGAACGACGGGCACGCGGTCAGCCCGCTAGACAACCCCGACGGCACCAAGCCCGGCCTCGCCGCCATCACCTCCTCCGGCGACCGCTCCAAGGCGCGCGCCCTCATCGAGAAGGTCGACACCAAGGGACGCGGCCCGAAGACCGGCTACGACCGCGACGAGTTCGGCTACGCCTGGATGGACGGCGCGCCCGACGTCCCGTTCGCGCACAACGGCTGCGACACCCGCAACGACCTGCTCAAACGCGACGGGCAGGACATCGACTACCGGTCCGGGTCGAACTGCGTGATCATGTCGCTCACGCTGGACGACCCCTACTCCGGCAAGACGATCCACTGGAAGAAGTCGCACGCGACCACCATCCAGATCGACCACGTGATGCCGCTGTCGTACGACTGGCAGATGGGCGCGTCGCGGTGGACGAAGGACAAGCGCGAGTCCATCGCCAACGACCCGCTGAACCTCATCCCCGTCGACGGCCCGCTCAACGGCGCCAAGAGCGACTCGGGCCCGGCGTCATGGCTGCCGCCGAACAAGCGCGTCCGGTGCTCCTACGCCGTCCGCATCGCGCAGGTGTCGGTGAAGTACAAGCTGCCCGTGACCTCCGCGGACAAGCAGAAGATGCTCGAACTGTGCGGCGGGTGACGCCGGGCCGCCCCAATATGCTCGTCCAATGAGCAACGAACCCGACCGCCCCGACGAAGAGAACCCCGACAAGCCGCGCGTCCGCACCGAGCGCGGAGTCGGCGCCCGCGCCACCGGCGCCGAGGTGACCGGCGCGTCCGCGACCGGCCTCACCCTGCGCCTCGGCAACGGCCTCGGCTCCCTCGCCATCGGCTCCATGGCGCTCGGCGCGATCGCCATCGGCGCCGTCGCGATCGGCAAGCTCGTGGTGAAGCGGGCGATCATCGGCCATCTGGAGGCCGGCACCGTCGAGATCAGGCACCTCAAGGTCGGGCGCCTGGAGATCGACGAACCCTGATCCAGGCGCCCGCCCCGGCTACCCCAGGAGGTCGCGGACGGAACCGGCCAGGCGCTCGGCGACGGCCTGCGCCTGGTCGTGCGACGCCGCCTCCACCATCACCCGCACCATCGGCTCGGTGCCGCTCGGCCGGATCAGCACCCGGCCCGTCTCGCCCAGCTCGGCCTCCGCGTCCGCGACCGCCGACGCCAGCGCCGGATCGGTCTTCGCGCGCCCCTTGTCGACGCCCCTGACGTTGATCAGCACCTGCGGCAGCCGGGTCATCACCTTCGCCAGCTCGTCCAGCGGACGGCCCCGCCGCACCATCGCGGCGAGCAGGTGCAGGCCGGTCAGCACGCCGTCCCCGGTCGTCGCGTGGTCCAGCATGATCACGTGGCCGGACTGCTCGCCGCCGAAGCCGAACCCGCCGTCCTTCATCGCCTCCAGCACGTACCGGTCGCCGACGGCGGTCTCCACGACCGCGATCCCGGCCTCCCGCATCGCCAGCTTGAAGCCGAGGTTCGACATCACCGTCGCGACCACCGTGCCGGCCGCCAGCGCGCCCGCCTCCCGCAGGTCCAGCGCCAGGATCGCCATGATCTGGTCGCCGTCCACCACCTCGCCCGACGCCGTCACCGCCAGGCACCGGTCGGCGTCCCCGTCGTTGGCGATCCCCGCGTCCGCGCCGTGCTCGCGGACCGCCGCGCACAGCGCCTCCAGATGCGTCGACCCGCAGCCGGAGTTGATGTTCAGCCCGTCCGGCGCCGTCCCGATGGTGATCACCTCGGCGCCCGCGCGGCGCAGCGCCTCCGGCGCCACCTCGCTGGACGCGCCGTTCGCGCAGTCCACCACCACGCGCAGCCCGTCCAGCGACACCGGCACCGTCCCCAGCAGGTGCGCCACGTACTGCTCGACCGCGCCGTGCGCCTCCCGGACCCGGCCGACGCCCGCGCCCGTCGGCGGCTCCCACGCCGCGCCGAGCCGCGCCTCGATCCGGTCCTCGACCTCGTCCGGCAGCTTGTAGCCGCTGTTGTCGAAGAACTTGATCCCGTTGTCCGGCGCCGGGTTGTGCGACGCCGACAGCATCACCCCGACGTCGGCGGCCAGCTCGTGCGTCAGATGCGCGACCGCCGGCGTCGGCAGCACCCCGAGCCGCAGCACGTCCACGCCCGAGCTCGCCAGCCCGGCCACCACCGCCGCCTCCAGGAACTCGCCCGAGGCCCGCGGGTCGCGCCCGACCACCGCCATCGGCCGGTGCCCCCGGAACGCGCCCTGCTCGCCGAGGACCCGCGCCGCCGCGACGGACAGGTCCATGGCCAGCGGGGCGGTCAGGTCGCGGTTGGCGAGCCCTCGCACGCCGTCGGTCCCGAACAGACGAGCCACAGTTCAACTCCCGGAAAGACGAAAAAGACCGCGCGGGCGGTCCGGAACGGGTGCGCGCCCCGTCCGCCCCTGCGGTCAAATCTAGTGGGCCGGGCCCTGCGAACGCGGACGAGCCGCCGCACCCGGTGCGCCGCCCGTGCGGGGCGGGCGCGGAAAAGCCACGGGATGCGGCGGCTCGTGCCGTCGATCAGCGCTTGCTGTACTGCGGAGCCTTGCGGGCCTTCTTGAGGCCGGCCTTCTTGCGCTCCGGCACCCGCGCGTCGCGGGTGAGGAACCCGGCCTTCTTCAGCGCCGGGCGGTGCTCGATGTTCGCGAACTGCAGCGCGCGGGAGATCCCGAGGCGCAGCGCGCCGGCCTGGCCGGTGGTGCCGCCGCCGTTGACCCGCGCCAGCACGTCGAACTGGCCCTCCAGGCTCAGCAGCACGAACGGCTCGTTCACGATCTGCTGGTGGACCTTGTTCGGGAAGTACTCGTCCAGCGTATGGCCGTTGATCTTCCACTGGCCGGTGCCGGGGACGATCCGGACCCGCGCGATGGCCTGCTTGCGGCGGCCGGTGCCCGCGGCCGGGCCGGTGGCGACCGGCTGGCCCAGGAAGCTCTCGCCGGCGGCCTCGGGGGTCTCGGTGCTGTACTCGGACGGAGCGTCCTCGAAGGACTCGAGGTCGGCGCCCTCGGCGGGCGTCTCGGTGGACTCGGTCACGCTTCTCCTCAGGTGGTGTTCTGGCCAGGGCGGCAGGCCCGGTGATCCCGGGCGCCCCGGCGGCCTCTGCGGCGCGCGCGGTCGCGCGTCCGCGCTACTTCGCGGTCTGGCTGATCTGGGTGATCTCGAACGGGACCGGCTTCTGCGCCTGGTGCGGGTGCTCCGGACCGGCGTAGACCTTCACCTTCCCGAACATCTTCCGGCCGAGGGAGGTCTTGGGCAGCATGCCCTTGATCGCCTTCTCGACCGCCCGCTCGGGGTGCTTGGCCAGCAGGTCGCCGTAGGCCATCGAGCGCAGACCGCCCGGGTAGCCCGAGTGCCGGTAGGCCTTCTTCTGCTCCAGCTTGTTGCCCGACAGCGCCACCTTCTCGGCGTTCACGATGACCACGAAGTCACCGGTGTCGAGGTGCGGGGCGTAGATGGGCTTGTGCTTACCCCGAAGCAGCTGCGCGACCTGACTGGCGAGACGGCCCAGCACGACATCGGTCGCGTCGATGACGTACCACTGACGCTGTACGTCAGCGGGCTTAGGGGTGTACGTGCGCACGGTCGTCAGCCTTCGTTTCTCGTCGACTTCACAGCGGATATCCTGCTCGCGCCGATCAGGACTGTTGGATCTCCGACCTGGCGCTCCGGGAGGCCGGGGCCCGTGACACACGCACCCGTCCCTGGGACGGACGCGCTCGGGGCGCACCGACACGTCGTTGCGATTCGTCTCCCGCCCGAACAGGCGTCGACGCATACAACAAACCCGCAGGATACCCGTGCTCGCACGCGCGGGTCAAAACGCGGATCGGCAATCTCCCAGCCGCCTACCAGTATGCAGTATTTCCCAGGGGGGCGACCCCCTGGAACCCCCGTTGCGGCCGACAGGCCGTTTCTCCGCTCCGCTGGCGCTCCGCGGTG
>NZ_BAAAMR010000102.1:0-34734 GCF_039529375.1 Actinomadura napierensis | reverse complement strand
GCCAGGTTGGACTTGCCGGACTGCGTCGCCCCGGCGTTGAGCCAGTGCGGCACGGTGCGGAAATCCATCACCCAGTCCGCGCCGTTCTCCAGCTTGCCGGGACGGACCTTGAGCAGTTCCGCAGGCGCCGGCGACAGCGTCACCTCGGTGAGCGGGTCCCGCATGGTCGCCCACAGCGTGACGTAGCCGGGCCGGACGTCGACCACCCGCACCGAATGCACACGCCAGGCATGCGCGATGCCCTCGGCCGCCTTCTCGTAGTCCGCCGGAACCTGCCCGTCATGCAGCCGCAGCCGCATACGCCAACCGAGCCGGGTCGGCCGCAGGATGCCCAGACGAGGGGCGCGCTCGACGTCGACCCGCCGCACCCGCCGCTTCTGCTGCACCGTGGTCGCCGCCGACCGGGACGCCAGCCCCATGACCGGGACGGCGTCGAGGGTGAGGCGGAACCGGCGCCGGTTGCGGGTCAGCTTGCAGCCGGACGCGACGTGATGCCACGTCAGGTACACCAGCATCGCGCGGGCCGGGAAGCCGACGCCGTACCAGAACGAGACCGGGTGCCACCGGCGCCAGGCCCAGAGCCCGGCCGCCGCAGCGGCCAGGACCCCGAGCACCGTGTAGAAGTCGTTCATGACCGGGCCGCCGTTCAGGCCACGTCCGCCGCAACGGACGGAGCCGACGAGGAGGCCGGAGCGTTCGGGACCGCGACCGGACCGGCCACCGCGATACGGGATGCCCGGTAGGCGACACCCCACCGCTTCTGACCGCCGATCACCTGCTCCCACGGGAACGCCACCAGCCCGACCGGCGTCACGATCTGCCCGATCGTCACGTCTTGGTCGCCCGGAACCGACACGTTCACCAACTCGACCCGGCCCATGGCGTCAGCCGCCGACAGCCCGACCGTGAACACCGTCTTGCCGTCGCGGTCCGTCTTCACCTCCCCCGTTTCCTGGTTGACCAGCTTGGGACGCGGCGCCGACACGCACACGAACGTCAGCGCCGACAGATCCACCGGGATGTTTCGCACGTCAGCCTCCGAGGCCATCGTTTGGATTCCTACGTTCCTAGGTTACATAGGAAAGTGGGTGGGTCAAGCGGATGGCCGAAACTTTCCTAGGAACGCACGAACCTAAGGCGGGCGGCTATGCTGCTGACATGGGAAAACCCGGAGCGGCGGACCGGCGGAAGGTCTACGTCCGCATTGCTGACGAGCTGCGCGAGGACATCGCCGCGGGGCGGTACACGGTGGGGGAGACCCTGCCCTCCATAGCGAAGCTGGGGGAGCAGTTCGGCGCAGCTGGGGCCACGGTGGAACGGGCGCTATCCGTTCTGCGCGAAGAGGGCCTCATCATGAGCAGGCAGGGCACTCCGAGCATCGTGACGAAGCAGCCGCCGCACGCGGAGCCCTCCGAGCAGTCCGAGGACGCGGCCGAGGGGCCAAGCGAAGAGTTCACGCTCCTATGGGCCCAGCTCCAAGAGATCCGCGAGCACCTACGACGCCAGAGCGCCAGGCTCGACGAGATCGACGAGCGGACGAGGAATCTCTAACCGCGGTCGCCGGCCAGCCCTCGGAACGGCCCGCTTCGGACAGCAAGAGGCCCCGCCCCTCCGCAGAGGAACGGGACCAGAGATCGTCGCGACGGCGCCTAACTCAGCGAGGCCACGGCCAGCCCTCTGGATGAGCGATCGCTGTACGCAACTCCGCCGGGTTCGCCGCCTCTACCAACCGCTCCCGCCGTGTTCCCAGCACGTGACCAGGCAGCGCGACCAGCGCCCACCACGAGCCGGTGGCCTTGCCGTACCAGACGGCCAAGGCCCGCCCCTCCCGCTGAATCTGGTCTGTGAGTGGCCATGCCGCTACCTCGTCCGGCAGCACGACGCGGGCGGCGCGGCCAGTCATCACAGTCCCCCGTCTGTCACCGGACGTTCGGCCGCGTAGGCGTAGGGAGCCGCCAGCACGCGTGCAATCCGATCGGCAGCCGTCTCGGTGTCAGCGATCGGGCACAGCGGCTCAGTGTCCGGCTCGGCTTCACCGGATGCCGCCCACCAGACCCAGAACCACCACAGCGAGCCGTCATCCTGGTGCCGGCACCGGACCTCTTGCCGCAGGCCGGGACCGAGCGCCCGGCCGCGAGGGTCGTCCTTCTCTGGTTGCCCCGCCGGGTTCTCCGCTCGGACGGCCCCGTGTCCCGCCACCGTGGCGACCAGGCCCCGCCCTTCCAGCGCCGCCACCAGCGCTAGAGCCGGTTCGCGCCAAGAAGGAGCGCGACGACGCCGATTGAAGCTGTCAGCCATGGGAGGACTCCGAGGGAAGGGGGCGCGATCCGGCGCCCGTAGGCCGTCAGGCCGGGCGGACGTGCTGAGTGGGAGTCGTGTTGATGACGCGGGCCGCGATCTCCATCGTTCGTGCTTGAAGCTCGTTCAGTTCTGCCGTGACCTCGGCAAGCTCGGAGAGAAGAACCTGCCGCTCTTGCTCGGTCAGCCTGCTCGGCCGCCTGCCATTGCTGCGGACACGCGGCATCGCGAGCCGCACCACCTTGTCTTCCGAACGCACACGACCGCTCATGCCATCTACGGTGTCGTGTCGATCACGCCATTCCCATGTCCTGACACCGACGCAGCACTGAACTTGTCCTGCACCCGGTCCTGCGATCAGCCCGTACCGGCTGACACACTGAGCCCCATGGCTGAACTCAACGGCGTACCTGTCACCCCGGATGAGCTCAAAGCTCTGGCTCTCGTGAACTACGGCCACTTCACGTCGATGCGCATGGAAGACCAGCGCATCAGAGGCTTTTCGCATCATCTAGAACGACTTGTCCGAGACTGCCGAGTTCTCTTCGGGCACGAGCTGGACCGCCAACAGGTCCGCGAGTACGTCAGGCAGGCCACCGCCGGGCGGGACGGCGCGTTCGTCGTCCGCGTCACGATCTATGACCCGGACCTCGAACTTGGCCACCCCGGAGCCCAGGCCGAGCCGAAGGTTCTCGTCACGACCCGGCCGTCCGGGGCATGGCCGATGTCTCCGCTCCGGGTGCAATCCGTCCCCTACGTGCGCGAGCTGCCCGAACAGAAGCACATCGGCCTGTTCGGCGCTCTCTGGCTTCGCCGCAACGCCCAACTCGACGGATTCGACGACTGCGTTTTCACCGACCCAGACCTGTACGTCTCCGAGGGCGCAACGTGGAACATCGGGTTCTTCGACGGCCAGCAAGTCATCTGGCCTAACGCCGAAGTCCTCCAGGGCGTGACCATGCGCCTACTGCACCAGGTGCACGACGCGACATCCCTTGGCCCCGTCAACCTCTCCGACCTGCCGCGCATGGAAGCCGCATTCGCGACCAACACCGCCATTGGCGTGCGAGCGATCACGGCCATTAACGAGGTGGAGTTCCCCGACGCACATCCGATTATGGAGACCCTTCGTAAGGAATACGAAGAGATCCCGGCCGAAGCCGTCTGAGCACCCACCCGCTACGGAGAGCATGACATGCCCCCCACAGTCTCACGCTGGACAGGCAAGGAAGCCCGAGCCTTGCGGGACGCGAAGCGAGTGAGTCAGGTCGAATTCGCCGCAGAACTCGGTGTAAGCGAACGAATGATCGTCAGGTGGGAGAAGGGGAACGTGATTCCCCGAGCCATCAACCAACAGGGTCTAGATACCGTCCTGGCCGCCTCCAGCCCCGAGGTGCAGGCCCGCTTCGCCGAGATGATCGGCTTGACGAGCCCGGCCGCGCCCGCTCAAGATCCGAGCGTGTCCTCAGAGCAGCCAGCAAGCCCCGAGTCAGAGCCGGACGTGCCCGTCGGTGACGAAGACCAGGTCAGACACCCGATTGACGGGAAGTTGATGACGCTGGTCCCCGCCGGCGTCTACTTCGCAGGCGAGAACGCCGAACCCGTCTACCTCCCGGCGTTCTACATCGATGTGTTCCCCACCACAAACGCCGACTACGCCCGGTTCGTCGCTGCGACCGATTCCAAGCCCCCGCAGCACTGGGAAAACGGCGAAATCCCCGAGGGACTCGATAACCATCCGGTCGTGTTCGTCACGTGGCATGACGCGAACGCCTACGCCCAGTGGTCCGCCAAAGCCTTGCCCAGTGCCCAGCAATGGGAGAAGGCCGCCCGAGGGACGCGAGGCGAAATCTATCCGTGGGGCAGCCAGCGGACCCCCGCGAAGGTCAACTGCCGAGAAGGCGGAAAGCGCAGCACGACCCCCGTTGACTGCTACGCCAGCGGCATCAGCCCGTACGGCGTCTACGACATGTGCGGCAACACGTGGGATTGGTGCTCGACCGAGTCCGAGCCCGGCCGCTACGAGCTGAAGGGGAGCGCATTCACGAGCCCCTTCCTCCGCTGCGCACCGTCGACGTTCAACGACGCGTCAGCGGACATGCTCGACGACGACACCGGGTTCCGCTGCGTGACGCCAGCCGAGACCATGCGAGCCCTGCTCAACGTAAGGGGCCAGTCCGGCACGAAGTGAGGCCACGCCCGACGCGCCGGGGCCGGATGAGAACTTTCTTTACGTTTTCAAGGGCGCCCGCTTCGCGGTCGCCGGCGGCCGCGCCCGGCTCTGCGAGCCGGGCGTGCGGCCTGTTCCGTCCGGTCCCGTCTCGCGCCGCCGTGCGCGGCCGCCCAACCCCGCAGCGGAGACCCCGAAGACTGCAACAAAGCGTCAGGTGAGTGCCTCACCGCCGCAAGTGACTCGCAACGTTGACCAGAGCAGCGCGGCACCGTCCGTGCAAAATGAGTCGCCCGTCACCGATCCTCCGCTCGCTTTCGGCGATAGGCCCCCACTAGATCGGTTGTCTTGTAGAGAACATCAGGCCCGCCTTCGGGCGAAGGCCACACTTGAAGAAGGTGCTGTTCGATGGGCACACCGTCGATCTCTGTCGGCCAGGTGCCGTCCTCGTCGGGCGGGGGCGCATGATCTCCAGGCCAGCCGATGCCCGAGTCCCAACCCACCGCGTCTCGGCCTCTGACATGGAAGCGGATCCGATAGGTACCAGGGTGCTCCATCAATGGTGGCACGCCTTTGGGCCCCATGCCCGTGAAATCGAAGAGGCGAGTGTCCCCGCTGATTGATTCGAAGGCCACTTCGACTACGTCGGTCCACGGTTCAGTCTCTAGTGTCGGCGGGCTGTTCACGAGCTCTACACCAACCAGGATCCTCCCGGTATGCAGGCCCGTTGAGACATTAGCTGCGCCGGGCACCACGTTAACGACCCCGTTCTTGGTGTAGTGGGGATAGACCTCAATACCCGAGCCAGCATCCATGATGAAATACTGGCCGTACTCCACGAATACCTGGGTCTGAAAGCGTCTGGCCATCGGATGGGCTCCGTTTCGTGATCAGGAGAGGCGGCAACGTCTTGCGATGATGCCCGTCGCCTCTGACATACCGAAGACACCTAAGGGCGGTTGAGCGTGTGTGACTGGGGAACCCCGTGGTTCCCCAGACCCCTCCTGGAACCGGGGCACTCGTTCGCGCGAAACGGTCTGTCTCACCTTGCGCGCCGTTCGCGCGAACGAGCACCCCGGAGCGTTGCGCGTCTGTGCGGGAGGGTGCCCGGGTCAGGGTCGGTGAACATGCGGGGGCTGCACAGGTGGCGCGTAGGGCGGAGGTGCCGGCGGGGGGACGGGTTGGGTCTTGGAGATGATGCGTTCGCAGATGATCCGGATGACCAGGAGCACGGCCAGGCCCAGGCCGACGACGATCGGCGCGGCCAGCCACATGGCCCAGCCCATCCACGAGGCGAGCGACCACACCCAGAGCAGGGCGAACAGCGTGCCGAAGCCGATCACGACGAGGGCCAGGACGTAGAGCCACCGGACCAGGATCGGCGTCACCCGCCGTTCGAACTTCACATCGAGCAGTGCCGCGATGAGGGAGTCACGGCGCGGAGGTTGGTGGGGAGGCAGGTCATGGCGATACGTCACCACCCAAGATCACCGGACCGAAGGAGCGCGAGTCAACTCATCATGTTCGCCCGCGGACAAGCCCATGAACTTTGGGACCGCACGTGCGCCGCAGAGGTGGACAGTGCCGACGGGGACTAGGTCAGGCCTGGGTTGCCATACTAAAGTTGCCCTTCGGTTAACCGAAACGTGGTCGCGCCGATTATGATCGGCACGGCAAGTCAACCCTTTAGTGGCACCATGCTTACAAGTGATAGGTTTCGTGATCGAGACGATCCGGCTTGAAGTACGCGTCAACTCTCATCACTTCTTTCTTATCGAGGAAGGGGTCTCTCCCATCACTGGAGGTGAAGAAGGGGTAACCGATATCGGAATCGCCAGATCTGCAGCGCAGCGAGCCTCCTTTGTCGTCGGCCGCAAAGATGGAACCGTCAATCTGACCGTCTGTCTGGCTTCAATCGACCCAGGGCCACGACTTTCTGATTACGAAGATGTCGTTGAACTCCCGATCGAGCTGCATGACGGAGTTGTGGCCGTTCATAGTCATTGGGGAAATGGGTACCTAGAAATTCTTCCTCCACTCTCCCGCGGCCCGGGTAGTTATCGCATACGCTATCATGCACTGAAAATGGACGAAGGGGAATGGGCTGGTTATGATGGCGGGATTATCGACAGCTACTTGTTGCAAATATGGCCAGATAATCAACGCAAAGCCAGTATTGTTCAAGTGCGGAGTCGATATGCGCAAAGTATGATGCGCACAGTCGCGCCCGAAGGTTGAAACCTGGTCTAAGGAAGCACCGGGTGAAGGCCGTAAGGCGCCCCCGGTGCCAGCATGAGACTGTCGCAACAGTCGGTGCAGGCGGGGCGGCTAGGTTGAGGTCAGTGGGGCGGTGGCGGGCCATTAGCGGGCCATTAGCCAGGGTGATCAAGGGGCACTCGCGGTCACTTGCGGTACGACGCTGCGCCAGGTCAGGGGCACCAGCAGGCAAGATCGAAACTATTCCCAAGCTGACAGCGCGGGTTCGATTCCCGTCACCCGCTCCACATTTCCCCAGGTCAGAGCCTTGATCGCCGGACTTGAACCTCTGTTCAAGATCTTCTATCACTCATCTATCACTCTGGATCGTGTGTGATCACGTCACACGGACCGCACCCCAGGGTCCTCTGACGTCACTCTCTGGACACCCTGGTCTGAAGTCCGAGGCCTCCCCGCGGCAGTCCGATATGGCCGTCTTGTGTGGTTCGTGGTGGCCCTGGCCTTCGTCGGCAGACACTGCCTCGGGCGGCGGCGAGAGATAACACGGCCCCCTCTCACTCAGCTACGGACTCCTGCGGGGGCGCGCGTAGACGGCGCTGCTTTGCGCCTCGGGGCCGAGGGAAGACGGACGGAAGTCTTCCGGAGTCATTCGGTCTGTACAGCGGAGAGTGACTCGTCGAAAGCCCCGTTGGAGAAGGACGGCGGCTTGCTGAGCTGGATGGCGTTGCGCGGCCGCGAGTCTGAACATCCATTCGCCGCATCCAAGGCGGCGAATCATCTGGCCCGCGGCCGTATCGAGCAGGCCGGTGATCGGCCCATCCGTGGCATCGAGCGTCGGAGAGCCTACGGACCAGCGGATGGCCGCGACCAACGCGCTCCACAGATGTCGAAAGTCCGCACCATTGAGCAGAGGCTGACCTCGATCATCCCCAGTGCCACGGGACGGTTCTCGCGCGGTGCCGTTCATAGGGCGGTGTGGACGACCCAATCGCGGTGTTCGCCGCCGGACAGTGGTTCCAAGGTGTGCGTGCGCGGTGGTCGTCCCGGCACGCCAGGGCAACGACCTATCCGACGTGCGCCACATCGAGCGAACCGCGGACACCGCAGCAAACCGTAGGGCGAGCCAGGGTGCCGGCTCGTTACGACATCGCTCGAACCGACTCCTGGCACAGAGAACGGCGGCTGCCCAGGCCCGCGTTCCTGCGGTTCGCCGCCGGAAACTGCCTCACGTTCGAGGTCAGGGACGGCCGTGTCGCCGGGATCCGCCTCGGCGACCCGCTCCCGGCGAACAAGGTGTCCGCGAAAGATTCGGCGACGAACCAGCCGCCACACCGGCTCCAACCCAGGAAACTAGAATCCGTCAGAGCGAAGGCGGCCGCGCCGACCGTGCTGGTCGAACTGGCCGATGACCTCCCCGGCACGGCCGGGGACTCCCCACCCCGCGCCGGAGATTCCCGAGGACGCGATCTTGACGTCTGCACCCGTGAGGGCGGAGAGAACCGACGTGGCGCCGCTGCTGATCCACCCGATCGGCGGCGGCGACCTCGGCTGGCAACCTCTCGCGACGTCCCCGGCACCGATCGACTTCCACGGCGGCCCGGACGACCGCAGGCCCCTGCGGAAGATCTTCGACGGCCTGACCGAGTCCGGCACCGGCATCAGCGGCCTCCTCGTCGTCGCGACGACGAACATCCATGGCCCGTCCCAGCAGCCCTTCGTGGAACATGCGCAGCGAATGAAGGAACTGCTGTGCTCCGCCGAGGGCCTGTGCGGCCGGACGATCCCGGCAGAGCGGCTGCACATCCTCCAGGTCGCCGAACCGACCGTCCGTCACAGCGTCGAACCCATGAAGTCGATGCTCACCGCACTCGCCCCCGATGAATGCCTGCTGACCTCCGGCAGCGGCTCCTATGCCCTCGGCGCCGGCGTCCTGCTCGCCGGCATCGAGTCGGGCGTGCCGATGACCCTCCTCCCGGTCGACGAACCGTCCGCCGCCTACCGCCTGCGCGACCTGATCGATCCGCGGGACACGCTCCGCAACTGGCTCCTGCGGCACCGCTTCTGGGACGAACTCGCCGCCGTCGACCCGCCCAACGCCGACCTCTGGCGGCTGCTCGCCGCCCGGCAACGCGCCGA
The DNA here is from genome assembly GCF_039529375.1 of Actinomadura napierensis. Classification (NCBI taxonomy): domain Bacteria; kingdom Bacillati; phylum Actinomycetota; class Actinomycetes; order Streptosporangiales; family Thermomonosporaceae; genus Actinomadura; species Actinomadura napierensis. Next base: position 25,913 of record NZ_BAAAMR010000102.1, on the reverse strand, counting down.
CATCAGCCTGGCCCAGACCACCACCCCTCGCCCGGGGCTCGACAAGGGGAAACTCGACAAGCTCGCCGAACTCTGGCTCGCCGTCCAGGCCGCCTTCTACGAACGGCTCGGCCGGGGCGAGGCCGTCGACCACTCGCTTCTGCGCACCTGGTTCACCCAGCGGATCAGCAGACCGTCCAAGAAAGAGGCCGCCGCGGTATCCGCATCGGCCCGCTGGGTGATCGACGACCTCGCCAGGAAGCTCAGCGACCCGGAGAGACGCGGCGGCGCGAGCCAGATCAAAGAAGCCCGCCGTAGGCTCGCGCCCGTTCCCCAGACACGGCATGCGGCGCTGATAGGCGACGTCGAGCTCATCGACTTCTTCGACCGGAGCACCTCGCACGAAGCACACCTCGACCCGCCCGGATCCCGCCGCCTGCCCGGCTCGCTGCTCGCGAACGCCGACCAATGGGAAGGAAGCGACCCGGTCCCCGGAATGGTGAGGCAACGCGGGATGACGGTATGGCCCGTCCTCGGAACCGGCGACGTCCTCGTTCTGATGTGCGTCGGGAAGGTCGCCAGGCACGACCCGAACGACCAGGCGGGCCAGGCAGCCGTTCGGGAGGTCATCGACTGGGCGTCCCGGCACCGCGGTTCCCTCGCTCGCCTCGGCCGCATCAGGCTGCGCCTGCTCGCCAGCGAAGAAACCATGGACCGGGCCCGGTCCTGGGCGACCCTCGCGCGCGCGACCGCACCGGCCGGAAGCCTGGACGCCACCGTCCTCGGCCCCTTCTCCACCGCACCTGGTGACGCCGCCGACATCAACGCGGAGATTCTGGCCGAACTTGGCAAGGCCGAACCCACCGGTCTGCACAACTCGACCAGTCTCCGCGACGTGGACGAGATCCTCCTCGTCATCAACTCCGGGAAGCCCGTGACGGTGAACGGCATGGTCGCAGCCGCCGTCCAATGGTCCCTGAACGCCGCCTGCCCGTTGCGCGTCGCCGAACTCGTCCGCGACCGTGCACTCCGCACGGTGATCAACGAAGCGGGTCTCACCCTCTGCCGGCTCGGCATGGACGCGCGTCTCGCCCGGCTCGCGTCCGCGGCCGTCCGCCGCCTCGACACCCGCACGGCCTGGGCGCTCCTCGCCAACGGCTCACCCGCCCTGGCCATCGCCCGCGAAGCCGCCGCCCAATTTCATTACGACCTCTACGGCCACGCGTCGCCGACAACGAGCGAGGACACTCGCTGCGCGCTCGCCTGCCGCCGCCTGGAACTGATAGCCCACGTCCTGGCGGACGAACCATGGCCCGCCTGCTACACAGCCGTTGAGGTGCTTCGTCCAGGACTCTTCGACTGGGACACATGGAAGGCCCTGAGGGCCCGATTCTCGCCGCTCAAGAAGCTGAACACCTACCGCAACGAGAGTCCCTACGCCCACCTCCTCGACCGGCTCCGGGACGAACAACGCCAACAGCCGTCCGAGCCGGGCAAACGAAAACTGTCGAAGACCCCGCCCGCCTCAGAGAAGGCTATCGAGTCCCTCCGCGCCTCCATCGACGTGTTCCAACGACTGCGCGGCCAGAACAGCCCCGGCCTGGAACTCGTCACCCGCTTCACACACCTCCGCGCGCAACTCGAAGAGCTGGCAGAGGACGCCCGATGACCAGCCTGCCCAAGCCGCACCTACGGTCAATGTAGTTGGCCGCATGCCGGTGCACACCCCGCAAAGCAGCTCTGGTCTGCGTGAAGGCGCTCGACGGTGCGGCCGTACACAGTCAGGGCCCGCGCGTCCAAGGCTTGCCGGTTCGCATCGGCCGCGATAGTTGTGCTCGGTGTCGTCCCTCCCGTAGCAACGTGGCCAACGCTCTCAGCCCGGGGCGGCCCCGGCGCCCGGGAGCGGTCGCCGTAACCTCGTTCACCCCCGCCATAGCGCTGCAGGCGCTCACCAGTCACCAAGCGGCCCACTACCCTCGGCCGTGGGCTGTCCGCCTGCTCAGCCGTAACACCAGATCTATCCAGCCCCTTGCCTCGATGCCCACAATCGTTGAGGAAGCCAGCACCCGACCATTACTGGATATGCACGGAGGTTGGCGCACACCCCAAAATCGCCCGTTGACCTGGGCAAACAAGACTTTGAAGATCATCTTGAGGGCGCCTTCAAGATCGCTCCGAGGGAGGTTGGCGCATGATCTTGCAAACCTGCAGGTCAGACCCCCATAATCTGAGGTACTGTCGCAGCGCTCAACAAAACCGCATCGGATTGAAACAGAACGGACTCATGCGGTCGAGCACCTTGGCGTTGAAGTCGCAGCGCTCAACAAAACCGCATCGGATTGAAACCCCAGAACACCAGCGCGCCCTTGGGTGGCATGGGGTCGCAGCGCTCAACAAAACCGCATCGGATTGAAACCGTGAGCCGCTGGCCGGGCGCGATGCTCGAGCCGAGGTCGCAGCGCTCAGCCAAACCGCATCGGATTGAAACTAGCGCACCAGCGCCTTGAGGTCGTAGTCCCAGTCACAGCGCCCAATAAAACTGCATCGGATTGAAACAGCAGGGTCACGAAGACCACACACCTTTCGGGTGTAGTCGCAGCGCTCAACCAAAACATCGTCGGATTGAAAATGGAAATGTGAGTGCGTCGTATTGGAGGTTGAAGCCTGACCTGTAGCTTTGGTCAAGCGGCTGCCCTGGGACCGGCCAGCCGCCCGATTTCGAGTCAGGGCGGCTCGGGGATCTTTGAAAGTCCGCTGCTCGGGTTCGCGGTGGAATTTACGAGCGGAGCGGCGGTCAAGGTGGTGCTGAAGAGCAACTCTTGGCCGATCAGGGCGGCTGGGCGTTAGCGTGGCTGGTCGAGTGAGCCGAATGCTTTCCGTGGCCCGGCTTCAGGTGGTGGGCGCGGACAGGAAAGGCTCGTAGGTGTTGTTGGCGGGGTCGTAGGTGTAGGCGGTCCAGCGGCCGTGGTCGGCGGAGGCCAGTCTGGCGCCGAGTGCGACGGAGACGGCGACCGGGCCGCTGAGGAAGATCGCGTGCCGGCCGGTGCGGGCGCCGTCCGGAAGTTGGGCTTCGATCCAGGCGCGGCAGACCTGCGCGACTGCGGCGGTGAAGGTCTCGGTGTTCTCCGCCAGTCGCTCGACCGGGCTGCTCAGGCGGAGCAGGTTGCCGATGCCTTCCTCTTGGCAGGTCTTGCGTACCGGTGCGTAGAAGGCCTCACCTCTGGCCTGTAGGTCCAAGGCGAGCGCGGTGAGCGTGGGGTCGCCGCCGCTGAGGGGCTCAACACCGTGAACCGTGAGCGGCTGGGCTTCGGGCTCGCCTGCTATGAGCCGCACGGCGGGGAAGTGGGACGGGGTGTCACCGGTGTGGCTTGGCTCGTGGACCATGACGCTCCGCGAGTGGGTGTGGCCGAGTCTGGCGCCGTACCAGAACGCGGCGTGCAGGCGCATGGTCGGGATCAGATCGATCTGGATGGCGTTAGGGGACAGCTGCTCCGCCATCGCCATAGCTTCGATCGTCCGGTCGGCGAGGGCCTCGATCAGGTGGCCGGGTGCGGTGCCGCCGGTCGGCAGCTGAACGTCTGACTTGATCGTGATGGCGCAGGTGCTGCGGCTGTAGGCCTCGGCCTGGCCGTCGAGCTGCCGTGCGTACACCAGGCTCCGTGCAGAGTCGGCGGCCGTGACGACGATCCCGACGCGGACCTGCCGCTGCAGGCGCCGTCGCAGGTGCTCCCGCCGTACGAACCCGTACGCGATGGATCCGACCCCGACGACGCAGGCGAGCACGAACCACCAGCGCCCGTTGGCCTCTCCGGTCATCAGCGACTTGACGGCCTCGACGCCGAAGCCGCTAGCGACGGCCGAGCCGATGGCGATCTCCGCGCTGCCGTCGGCGAACAACTGCTTGAGGCTCCCGGAGCCGAGCGCGTTGTTGAGGGAGCCGATCACCGTGAGCCGTGGACCGTCGGGCCGATACTGCTCTGTCACTGCCACCACCCGTTTCGGTTGTGCGCCGGTGCCGTGTCCCGAACTTGTCTTCCGCGTGAAAGGTGTACATCACGCGCCTCTGAACCGTCGGTGCGAGGCCACTTGAGGACAAGGAACCTCTCGTATATCCGACCGGCGTCCCGCATCTTGTCGATTAGGGTTCCGCTGCGGAGAAGTCATGGACCGAGAAAACCACGAAGCTTCTTCGGGGTTTTCACGGATGTCTGATGGACGAGCGAATATCTGCACGTCAGAGGTCATTGGCGGGCAGCGGGTGCGGTCCGTCCATCAGTACGGGGCGGATGATGGAAGTGGGAGGCGGGGGAACGCATGAAGGTGCATGCCGTGGTGATCGGGACGTTCGGCAACCAGCGCTACATCTTCTCCTCGAACAAACGCCGCGAGAATGTCGGTGCCTCGTATCTGATCACTCGGGTCGAGGATGCGTGGTTGGACGAGGCGCTCATGGAGGTTGTGGGCAGCGCCGATCGGCACCGTTCGATCGAGGGGCATCCGGTGGAGGTGGTCACGGCCAACGCGGGTGGGGTGACCGCGCTGGTGCGTGATCGCGAGGTCGGGCGGCGGCTGGTGACCGCGATCACACTCCGCGCGCTGCGCGAGGCCTCTGGCCTGGACGTCTGCGGGGTCGTGGGGGATCCGGTCGAGTGGGCCGACGCAGGGGGCCTGGCGGAGGGGATCGGCAGAACCCGTGAGCTGCTGTCCAGGGTGGCCATGACGAGGCCGGGGCCGCAGTTGAGGTTCGCCGGTGTGCCGGTCGCCGCGCGTTGCGGATCCAGCGGGCTCCCCGCGCAGAAGCCGGTCGTCCTCGCTGAGGGGGCGAACCCCGAGCCCCGGTCGGCGCCGAGCATGGCCAAGTTGGACGCATTCGAGGACGCGCTGGGGCGCTTGGCGGTCAAGATGGGGCTTGCGGCCACGGAGAAGGACAAGGCGGTTCGCGCCGGCCTTCGCGAGGCGGTCGACCATCTGGCCGAGCGTGCCGACTGGGTGGCCGTCGTGCATGCGGACGGAAACGGTCTGGGCAAGGTCTTCCAGAACTTCACAAGGATCATCGGGTCCGAGGCCACCGCCCGTTCATACGTGGACTCCCTGCGAGGCCTGTCAACAGGCGTGGACGACTGCGCGGTGAAGGCGGTCCGCATCACGCTCGACAAGTTGAAACGGACGATCCGACAGGACGGGAAACCGGCGTTTCCGCTGGTCGAGAAACGTAACGACCAGTCGGCCAAGGAACAGCTGCCACTGCTTCCGCTCGTTCTTGGCGGTGACGACCTGACCGTCGTCTGCGACGGCGCGATGGCGCTGTCGTTCGCCGAACGGTATCTCCGTGCGTTCGCCGACTGCGCCAAGGCCGATCCCCGAGTCGGAGACCTGCTGCGCGAAGCCGGCCAGCCGGAACTGGGCGCGTGCGCGGGTGTCGCGATCGTCAAGCGGCATTACCCGTTCCACAGTGCGGCCGAACTCGCGGAGGGACTGACGAAGGAGGCAAAAAGCGTCAAGAAGCAGCTGGGCCCGAATCGGTGCGCGCTGTCCTTCCACGCACTTTACGAGAGCGCGTTCGCTAACCTCGCCCGGTTGCGCACCGAGACGACGCTGCCCGATGGCACGCGCCTCACTGCGCAGCCCTATGTGGTGGGTGAGGCAGGTGAGGACCCCGGGGGATGGTCCCGTCATCGGCACTGGGACGACCTGTGTGCCCGCGTCCAGGAATTGACCCGCACGAACGAGGAGGGAGAGCAGGTCCTGGCGGCCGGGCAGGCCCATGACCTGCGCGCCGGGCTGTTCCTCGGGAAGGACGTCGCCGACGCGCGGTTCTCCATGCTCACGATGCGGATGGGAAACCAGCCGGCTGCGAAGACTCTAGGCGATGGCGACAGTTCGCTGTTCTGGTCCCATGACGGCGAACATCGAACCGGGCTTCTCGACGCGATGGACGCGGTCGGGTTCCTGCCGACCGATGCCCGCATCGCGGACGACGAGGAGGCGCGGGCATGACCGCGGAGCTGAAACTGCACCTGCGGATGCTGAGCGACTGGCACATCGGGACCGGCACCGCGGCGCACGGCCACATCGACCGGCGGGTGCAGCGCGACTCGTACGGGCTGCCGTTCGTCCCGGCCAAGACGCTCATCGGCGTGTGGCGCGACGCTTGCGAGGTGGCCGCGAATGCGCTGGATTCCGGTTACACCGGGGATTGGCATTGTTGGCTGGAGTACCTGTTCGGCAGTCAGCCCTCCCATGCGGCGAAGGAGACGGGACGGAGGCCGGATTCATCGACTCGGCATCCACGTCCGGCTGCCCTCGTATTGCGCGGCCCGCTGCACTTCCCGGGACGGCTCGGCCCGGTTCTGGCCGCCCGGCCTCGGCTGCGCGAAGCCGTGACGTTCGTCAAGCCGGGTGTCGCCATCGACCCGGCGACCGGGACGGCGCTTGAGGGGATGCTCCGCTACGAGGAGATGGCTCGCGGCGGCATGACGCTGGAGGGGACCGCCGAACTGTCCGGCTCGCTCACCGAATCGCAGCGGCGTTGCGCGCTGGCTCTGCTGTGGGCCGGCGCGGTGCTGGTGGAGGGCATCGGCGGCAAACGCCGCCGTGGAGCGGGTCGCTGCCGGCTGGAGCCCTCCGGCCCTGGAATGCCTCCCGCGTCCGAGGACCTGGAGGCGGTCCTCTCGCAGCCTCCAGCGGCGCCGCCCGCACCGGCCGATCGAGGGCCGGTTCTCGGGGCGGAGACGTCGCCCTCCAAGGAATCGTGGGAACGAGCCGAGTTGACATTCGAACTCCTGACACCGCTGCTGGCCCACGACCGCACGATCGGGAACCTGGTCAGCGGCCGCGACCACATTCCCGGCTGGCTGATGCTGCGCTCCGTCCTGTCGCTCCTGGGCGAGGGCGCGGCGGCCGCGGCCCGGCGCGGCGACCTCGTGGTCACCTCCGCGACACCGCTGGTGGACGGGCGGCCGGGCCGTCCGGCACCGCGCGTCCTCGCCGCGGCCAAGGACGACCAGGACCAGATCATCAACTGGATGGTCCAGCAGCCGGGCGACGAGGACGCGACATTCAAACGGCTCCGCTCGGGCTACGTCAGCGCCGAACCCGGGGGAGTCTTGGCGGTCCACAGGCCCGTCTTCGTCACCCGCATGCACAACACCGTCCAGGACGAGACGCAGCGTCCCGACGAAAGCCTCGGCGGCGTCTATGTGTACCGGGCGCTCGAACCCGGAACCATGCTGGCCGCCGAGGTGCGCGTCCGAACCGGGGTGCTGACCGAGGGCTGGCACGACCGGCTGACCGAAACGTGGCGGCTCGGCCGGTCCCGCAAGGACGACTACGGGCTGGCGAAGGTCACCGCGCGGCTGCGGCCGGACGGCCCGGCCCGTCCCGGCGCCGTCCCGTCTCTGCGGAAGGGCGATCGGCTGCGGGTCTGGTTGTTGTCGGACGTGCTCGTCCGCGACAGGCGGCTCGCCCCCAGTGCGGACCCCGCCGATTTCGCCCGGGCACTGTGCGACGCGTTCGCCCGCGCGGGCGAGATCGACGTCACGCTTGGGCCCGTCATGGAGGACGCCGGCCTCGTCCCCACGTCCTACGAGATGTCGCGCACCGACTCCTGGCAGGTCGGCTGGGGCCTGCCCCGCCCGAGCCTGCTCGGTCTCGCGGCGGGCGGCTGCCTGACCTTCGAAGTCACTGAGGGCGGCATCGGCCCGGACGCCCTGGCCGCCGTCGAACTCGGCGGTATGGGAGAGCGGCGCGGCGAGGGCTTCGGTCAGGTCCGGTTCAACGACCCGCTCCTGGCCGGCCCCGTCACGTCATCCGGCGCCTCCGTTACGGGCCGCCCAAAGGTGACCGACCCCGGTGACCTTCTGCCCGGCGAGGACGGGCATGTCGAAGCACGGCTCATCGAGCGGGCGGCCTGGCGTGCGGAAATCTGGCGGCGGGCCGAACAGCACGCCTCCGGCGTCGATCAGATCCTCGGTCCCCTCACCGAGCTGAGCGCGTCCCGGCTCAACTCGGTCCGGGGATTGCTGAACCGGCTCGGTGAGGACTCCGAGACCCTCCGGCAGCGCATCGCTCGCCTCACGGCCCGATGGCCGAAATCCGAAGCCGTCCGCGACGCCCTGGAGAAGTTGCTGACCACCGAAGACCGGCTGTGGGTCCTGCTCGCCCTGCCCACCGCGGAACTCTGCTTGACCAGCGATGGGCCCCGGGTGCTGCCCACCGAGCTGCGGCGCGAGGCGCTGCGCACCCTCATCACCGCGTGCCTGGCCGCCTCCACCCGCCGCGCCGCACACGAAGGACAGGGGGCGACGGCATGACCGACCGCACCGGACGACCGATGGACCGGCGGCTGCGCGTCCGCGGCTGGCTGCGCGTCCAGACCCCGCTTCACGTTGGAGGCATCGCCCTCGATCCAGCCGATGCGCTGCCGGTGGCAGTGGACGGGCAGGGCCACGTCTACGTTCCAGGCACCGGCCTTGCCGGCGCTCTGCGCAATTGGATGCGCGGCACCGACACCCGGCGCGGCGCGCTGGACGACCTGTGGGGTTTCGTCCCCGACGGCGTCGCGAACGCGGGCAACGCCAGCCGCGCGGTGCTCCGGGACGCGGTCATCGCCACGTCCACCGCCTTCAACGGCTACGGACTTCCCCGCGACCCCATCGACCCGGTGACGCTCCCGACCCGGCACGGTGTCGGAATCGACCGCTTCACCGGCGCGGCCGCATCCGAGTTCCTCTACACCCGCACCGTCGTCCCTCCCGGCAGCTACCTGGGCTTCGAGATGGACATCGAATCCACCACCGAGCACCAGGACGAGGACAGAAGGCGTCTCGCGGCCCTGCTCGCGGCGCTTTCGGCCGAAGAGATCCAGCTCGGCGGCGCCACCCGCCGTGGGCTGGGAACGGTGTCACTGCTCCAATCGCCGCTGTCGGTGCACGAACACGACCTCACCAAGCCGTCCGGACTCCTGGCCATCCTGCGCGGGCGGCCCGCCGACGCCCGCCTGGAAACCGCTGCGCTGCCCGACCGGCGTGCCCTTTTGAGGATTCGCATCGACTGGGAGCCGGCCGCGCCCGTCATGGTCCGCGAAAGCGGCGAAGGCCCGGCGATCGGGACGCTCCCGCTGACCACGCGCCTCAACGGCGAATCCCTGGGTCTCACCCTCACCGGCGGATCGATCAAGGGTGCCCTGCGCAGCCACGCCGAGTTCATCGAACGCACCGCACGACAGGTGTGCGCACCGAACCGGCCGGCCGCGAACGCGACGCCGCGCGAGCACAGTGACAGCTTCCGAGACCAGCTCGACCAGCTCCCCGCCGTCCGGAACCTCTTCGGCGCCGGCCGGAGCAGGACCGGCGGTGCGGCAGGCGCGCTCACCGCCCACGAATGCGTCAGCCGAACCAGGATCCCGGCCAAGGTGTGGAAAGCACTGACTGACGCGCCCCCCGGCACGGACCCGCAGGAGCGGCCGAAGCTGTCGAAAGACGACCGGAAGCAGCTGAACGACCTCGGCATGGACCAGGCCGACCACGTCGCCATCGACCGCTGGACGGGCGGCGCCTCGCACAGCCGCCTCTACAGCGTCCTGGAACCGCACGCCATCGACTGGGAACCGATCAACCTGACCGTCGACCTCACCCACCTCGGTGAAAGCCAGGACGCCGAACTCGCGCTGCTTCTGCTCGTCCTCCGCGACCTGGCCAACCGCCGCATTCCGCTCGGCGGCATGGTCACCCGAGGCTTCGGCGACATCACCGTCCTCTCGACCACCCTCACCGGCGGCCGATGGCCCGACGGGACCACCCTCGCCAAAGCCCTGGAAGAGCCGCAACTGGACGAGGCGTGGAAGCAATACCTGTCCTCAACGGAGGTGAACGCGTGAACACGGTGACCTTGCACTCCGCCGCGACGAAAGACGTCACCCTCCGGTGGGCACTGCGGGAGGCCGCCCCGGCCGGCGGCGTCGCCCTCCTCGCCACCGCCCGCCGGTACCAGGTGGGTCTCGTGGACGACGCCCGCGAGCTGAAGTCACGCTCCGGAACGATCGCCCCCGACGACGTCTTCGAAGCCCGCGTCTTCACGCCCACCAGCGAACTGCGCTGGCTGCACATCGCCGACGGCAAGGGCCGCGCCGTCGTCCTCTCCGAAAACGACGCAGCCATCCCGAACCAGTTCGGCGAACAGCTCGCCCCCATCAACGCGGTCGACACCTGCACCGGCGGCTACCTGCTGTGGGGCCGCGTCGCCCGCTCCGCCGGCGACGGCTGGACGACGCTCGCGACCGAACGCATCGGCACCCTCTCCATCCCGGCCGACATCACCGGCGACCACGCCCGCCTGGCCACGTGCGAATACATCGCCGTGGAACCCGTCCACGGCAACGCCTACATAGCCGAGGAACGCCTCCTCCACTTCGAGACCATCGCCCCGTCCCGCCCAAAGGACTCCTGATGCCAGACCAGCCGCACAACACGCCAGGTTCGGTTCCGAACCCCAGCGCTTTGGGCAGGCAACTCAACCGGCAGCGTCAGAACGTGGAAGCGGCCACTGCGCCCCGGCAGCCTGCACCCCAGCGACCTGCGCCCCGGCGACTGGCGGCTCAGCCTCAGGCGAATGCCCCGAGGCGACCGAAGACCGAGTACGAACCCGACACCGGGGCGCCTTTCCTCAACCCGTATACCTTCGTCCCGGTCGCCCCCCAGTCGGAACTGCCGGAAGTCCTCCGGGACGCACGGCCACTCGGTCACGACCGGCTCCATCGGAACCGCTGGACGGGGGCGATCAGCGTCAGGCTCACCGTGCAGACCCCGCTTCTGCTGCTCGACTCCGCGCGAGCCGTCCCCGACACGGAGAACACGGACCACCTCATCTATCCGGTCCTGTACCGGGGACGCCCGGGACAGGGGCACCGCCCTCACCTTCCCGCCACGTCGCTCAAGGGCATGTTGCGCTCCGCCTACGAAGCGGTGACGGGATCACGCTTCGGCGTCTTCGACGTCCACGAAGGCCCGCACACCCGGCCCCTCGGTTGGCGTCGCACCGCGCAACGCATGCGGCCGGTGCGAGTCACCGACGATGGCGAGCAGTTGGAGTTCTGCGATGCGGTGCGCCTGCCGTTCTACGGACGCAATACGCCGCTGAAGTACCGAGACACGAACCAGATCCCCGAACACGGCGATGAGGCACTGGTCCGCTACGAGACACGACGCGGGATCGAGACCATCGTCGAGATCGCCACCATGTCCGACGGCGAGGCCTACGATTCCGAGGACTTCTACTTCGGGTATGTATTTCTCACCGGCCCTAATGCGGTCAAAAAGCAGCACGCCCAAGTCTTTCTCACGTACAAGGAGCCGCAGGCCAAGCCGCTCTCCCGTCAGCTACGCGACGGCTGGAACAAGATTATAGAGAACTATGAGAACTCCCACACGGAAGCGGAGATCTGGGAACGCAGAGACGCGAATGAGCAGAATCGGGGACCTGGTGAGTGTTTCGGCGAAGAGCCGGGCAAGCTCGCCTGGAGCCCGCACCTCTGGCAGAAAGACCGAAAGGTATTGGGGCCGCGCACCCTGTGCTACGCCCTCGAGCGGGGCGGGCGCATCGTCAATCTGTACCCGGTGGCCATACCGCGCGACATCTCGATGCGGACGCCGGCCGAGATGTTGGACGACAGCCTGTATCCGGCGCCGACGTACGAGCAACTGTCGCCGGCCGATCGCGTGTTCGGCTGGGTCGCACCCGAAGGTTCCAGCGTCCGCCCCGCCTCCTACCGAGGCCGTCTACGGCTCCGCGATGCTGAGTGCGTGAGCACGGAGGGCGCGGTGACGGAGTTCGCAGACGAGAAGGGCCTGCCACTCGCGATCCTCGGCCAACCCAAGCCGAGTCAAGGACGATTCTACCTGGCGGATAAGTCCGACACGATTCTAAAAGACGATTCACCCCGGACGAAAGAGAAGATTTACTACGCAACTAATCTCGAACTGCGGGGGCGTAAGGTCTACTGGCATCATGCCCGCATCGCCGACGAGGCCCGCTACTGGGAGGGAGTCGACACGTCGGGACAGGATCCGACGCAGGAGAACGTCAGCGGGAAAGGCTACCGAGAATACCGACGGCCGCGCGAAATAGCGTCCGATGTGGAAGGCCCGAGCCTCACCGAGGACGGCCAGGCCTTCGCGACTGCCGGAGATGCCCAGCGAGACTCCCAGAACCGGTCCGTTCGCGGCTGGGTGAACAAGGACACCGAGTTCACGTTCACCGTTGAGGTCCGCGACCTCAGCGATGCCGAACTCGGTGCTCTGCTGTGGCTGCTCACGCTCGACCGTGGACAGCACCACCGTATAGGGCTCGGTAAGCCCCTCGGCTTCGGCAGCGTTCATCTCTCCATCGACGAGTCGAAAACCGACCTGTATTCGACCGATCAGTGGGTCGAATACTATGGCAGCCTTTCCGCGGATGCACAGCCGGATGGCCCATCGGCGCCGATAGCCGGGATCCAAGAGGTCTTCGATGCATTGGTAAGTCAATCAAAGGCGCTGAAGACGATGCGGGAGGCATTCCTTGCCGCCGCGCAAGGGAAACAGGACCTTCCTGTTCACTACCCTCGGGCTCGTCCCCTCGGCATGGCCGACGGAAGTTCGATGCCGCCGGATCCGCGTGGGCAGTCCTACGAATGGTTCACCGCGAATGAGAGAGTCAGTCGAGGTGAGATCCTTGGCGGACACGGCAGGTCGCTGCCCGCTGCGACCAGTACCGACAAGGAACTGCACCTGTACAAGGAAATGGAGATCCCGGACAGGAACTGAAGCCCGTTGGAATCCGAGGTGGAGGGGCGAAATGGAGGAGACGGATGGGCGGGGGCGGGGGCGGGGTTTGGTTGTTTCATCCGCTGGGGGGGCGGGGATCTGGGGCTTCCGTCGGGTGGCCAAGTAGCGGGGCCGGTGGACTTCGAGTGCGCGCCGGATGCGGTGGGACGGGACCGGCGTCCGCTGCGGCGGGTATTCGAGGGCTTGGCGGCGGCAGGTGTCGAGGTGGACGGGGTGGTGCTGCTCGGCACGCTCAACCGGCAACGACCGGGGACGGAGACGTTCGCCGCCTATGGGCGGCAACTCCGGGAGCTGATGTGTTCGCCGGAAGGCCTGTTCGGACGGAGCTTCGCAGCCGACCGGGTGCGCGTGGTGGAGGTCGCGGAGCCGAGGATGCGCCATTGCAGGGTCCCGACAGCACGGGTCATGGGCGAGATCGAGCCCCGTGCGTGCTTGGTGTCATCGGGATCGGGGTCCTATGCGCTGGGAGCGGGTGCGTTGCTCGCCGCGTTGGAGAGGGGCGTCCCGGCCACACTGGTACCGGTGCACGAGCGGGGCGTCCCGTACCGGTTCGAGGACCTGGTCACCGCGGACAGACCGCTGCGGAACTGGTTGCTGCGTCATCGGTTCTGGGCGGAACTCGCCGAGTTCGATCCTGACGACGCCGACGTGTGGCGGCTGTTGGCGGCTCGGCAGCGGGCGGACGTGGGGCAGGCGAGGCGGGCGAAGCGGCACGGTGGCGTGCCGGGGATGAACGCCGGCCAGCTGGTCAAACTGACGGAACTCGGGTTGGCCGTTGAGGCGGCGTTCTTCGAGCGGGTCGCCAGAGGCGAGGCCATCGATCAGTCGTTGCTGCGGGCCTGGTTCCTCCAGTCGTTGGCCAAGCGGCTCAAGTCGGAGAGCGAGGCGATGTTCCCCGCCACCCGGGACGTAGTCGAGGAGTTGGTGACGGGGCTGACCAGCCGGAAGGGTCGGGGGGCGGGTGACCGGGAACTTCTCCGGCAAGCGCGGGAGCGGCTTCCGCGGCCTGCGGACGGTGAGTGCGCAGCGATGCTGCGCGACCCTCAGCTCGCCGAGTTCCTTGAAGCCGCGGCCTCTCATGCAGCCCACCTGAGCGAATCAGGGACAGGTCTTCTGCCCAGGACGGTCACCGAACAGGCCGATCGTTGGGAGGGCAGTGATCTCGTTCCGAAACTGCTGAAGCAGCGCGGCATCACGCCTTGGCCGGTGCTGGGCGGCGGGGACGTGCTGGTGCTGATGTCCGCGGGCCTCGGGCGGCAGGGGGAGAGCGACGAGCAGGACCGACAGGCGCTGCGCGAGGTGCTCACGTGGGTCTCCGATAGGAATGACCGCTTTCCTCGGCCGGGGCGTTTCCGATTGCGTTTGCTGGCCACCGAGCGGACGCGCGAGCGGCTGGAGTCGCTGGCCACGTGGGTGCGCTCGCTGAGAATGGACGGTTCCGTCGATGCGGAGGTCGTGGGGCCGCTGCCGATGCCGGTCCTGGACGAGCCGCCGGACGTGTCCGGGACGCGCGACGTCATCTGGGGGGAGCTGGAGGCCGCGGGGCGTGCGACCGGCCGGGCGGGTTCGGGAAGCCTGCGCGATGTCGACGAGGTCGTCCTGGTGCTGAACCCCGGCCCGGCGGCCGTCGGCAACGCGATGATCGCGGCCGGGTTGGAGTGGTCGTTGACGGCCGCGTGCCCGCTGCGGATCGTCGAGCTGGGCCGTGATCGGGGCGTCCGGCCGGTGGCGCGCGACGGTGGGCGGGTGCTGCGCCGGCTGGGCCCGGACGTGGCGCTGGCAGCGCTGGCCGCCCGCGCGATGCGGCGGTTGGACGTCCGCACGGCCTGGCGTCTCCTCGGTCACGCGTCGGAGCGCCTCGACGAGGTGCGCGAGGCCGTCGGCAGGCTGCACCGCGACCTGTACGCCGACCCGGAGACCGGCGGCAAACAGGAGCGGTATCGGCTTGCCCGGCAACGACTGGCGCTGGTCGCGCGCGTGCTCGCGGACGATCCGTGGCCCGCCTGCTACGTGGCCGTCGAGGCGATCCGCCCCGGACTGCTCGGCTGGGATACGCGGTTGTGGAAGGACACCGTCACCCGATCTCCTGTGCTGAAGGACCTGGTAGCGCTACGGGACACCTCGCCGTACGCGCACCTTCTTGATCGGCTCCGGCAAGGTGACCGGGAACCTGATGAGCCGCCCGCGAAGGAGTACGTGCTGCGGCTGATCACACAGGTCATCACGGATCTGCGTGCGGGCGGCAACCGGGACGCGAGCGAGGACCTCATGCTGTTCACCCGATTCGAGCGCATCTGTGCCGAGCTCGATCGACACGCGCAGGAGCGTGCTTGACCTCTCCTTGACCCGACGATTGTGTCAGCGGATACTGCGATCAGTTCGACGGCTTCGGGCCGAAGAGCGTCTTGAGGCTTCCACGCCTTCCGAGTGGGCCGTGGTCTCCCGGCATGTGCCGGGCGACGCGGTCGGGTTTCCGATGCCCTCGGGAGGTTCAGTGCGGCCCATCGCCCATCTGGCAGACCGCGATGACGCGATCGCATTCGCCGCGTTCCACACCCTCGCCGCTCCGGCGCTGCGCGCCGCCGCGCGCTGGCCCCTTCTCCGGGCACGGCACGCCGGCGGTGCGTGCAGGGCCCCGGTGGGGACCGGGCAGTGCGCCGCATGCGAGGCCACCCTCGACGATCTGCTGCTCGACAGCTTCACTCGGCTGCGGTCCGCGCTGACCGGCCCGCTACCGACGACGCGTTCGGGCGAGCCGGTGAGGGAGATGGCGTCGCTATGCGGTCATCTGACCTCCCGGGCGGCTCGCGGTGAGGACGCCGCGGCACTCGCCGGACCGCTGGCGGGGCCGGGGAGCGATGGCGAACCGGCGTGGCTTCGGGCCGCCCGAGCCCAGCTCGTCCACTACCCGCTGCGTCACCTGGAGGAGCGGGTCCGGCGTGAGGACGCCGTCCGGCGAGGCGCCTCGGCCCGTCCCGACAGGGACCTGCGGCAGGCGGCGTGGGCCGCCCCGCTCCGCGCGGACGGCGCCGTCCTGGACCTGCTCATCCTCGCGGTGTTCCGGGTCCGGCGCGGCGTTGCCGAACCGTTCGATGTGCCGGGCGACCTGCGCGAACGCCATGGCTTGTCCCGCACGGAGGCGACCCGTCGGATGGGGGACGCGTTGCGGGCGCTCCGGGAAGCCAACCCGGCGTTCTTCGCCGCCAACATCGGCGAGCCCTTCCCCGAGGTCGCTGCCGTGCCCATGGCCGACCCGCAGGAGCGGCTGGACGCAGCGGTGGACCGGGACGCCGCGCGAGCATCGATGCACCGCATGCTCGCCGACAGGGCCAATGACTCGGTCCACCGAATGGAACGGCGGATCAGCTATCGCGCCGTCGTGGCGGCGGTGTGCGCGGTCGGTGCGGGCCGCAGGGCCGACCCGGTCACGGTGGCCACGATGAATCTGGGACTCGCGCCGAAGCCGGCGGGGCGTCTGGTGCGGCGGCTGGCGATCCTGGTCGCGGCCGCCGGTGTGGATTGGTCCGAGCAGTTCACTCCCGGTACACCCAGCGGCGGATCTCCCGGACGATCAGCCCGGCGTCACGCACGCTGAGCAGCGCGTCGACTGGCCTGGCGGTGGTCTCCACGGTGAGTGACATCCCGCCCGCCCGGGGCTGCACGGCGACCCGCCGCACCACGATCGGAGCGTCGCCGGCGAGTGGCTGTTCACTGACGAGCAGGCCGGGACGCGGCAGGCAGGCCCGGCGCTCGGATTCTGCTGCGTCGAACAATTCGATGAGGTCGGCGCCGATCGGAGAGTCGTCGAGGTCGGCTCGGATGGTCACGGCCGTCTCCGCGGTGAGGGTCAGCACGGCGAAAGGGCCGTGGAACCAGGCGGCGACACCGCCGGCCACGACCTCCCGCGGCCCATAAGGGCGGGCGCGGATCCGCTGCGCATATCCGTCGGAGCTTGTCATCGGGTTTGCGGAAGGACGTGCCCCATGCCGATGGTGGTGCGGTCACCGATGCCGGCGTAGGCACTGAAGCGGACGAGGGTGTCCAAGCTCGCGAGGGCCTCGGGACTGGATCGGCGAGTGTCGGCGACCCGGTAGACGACCTTGCCGACGCTGCCCCGCACCGGCGGAACGTTGGCTTTGAGCAGGTGCTCGGTCATCGTCAGACGATAGTCGGCGATTTCGATGTTCTGCGTGATCGCCTGGCTGGTCGCCTCATCGAGCGGGGCGTCAGGCGCGAAGGCGGTCCATTTGCGGTACAGGTCGGCGAGGACCCATTCGGGCTCGGGAAACGGCCGGACGCGGCGGGCGCCCTCCTCGCGGGCGGTGAAGAACGCGACGGGCGTGGCGATCCGCAGTGCCCACCGGTCGGCGGGCCGGGCGCCGGCGGCCAGATCCGGAAACGCTTCGGCCCTGCCGATCCCGACGCTTGCGACCCGATACAGGCACCGTGCCACCCGCACGTTCTCGGTGGCCGCGAGCGCCTGCAGGATGGGCGCGGTCAACGAGTCGACGAGGACCCCGATCTCGAACCGCACCCGTTCGCTGGACGCGCCGGCTCGCCGGTCCTGCTCGTCCAGAAGCGGAGTGAGGGCGAACGGTTTGGGCGGCCGTGTCTCATGAAGCGCGGACGACAGGTCACTTTCGCCGAAGTCGCGTAGCGCGGCGAGGAAGGCCGCGTTGACCGCCGGGCCGGTATGCGGCGGCGGAACGGGCGGACGCCCACCGGCCGGCTCGAGATGGACGATGATGCGAGCGGGCATGCGAGCCTCGGCCTTCGTCTCGTCGGGGAGTCTGACGGAACCCTATTGAGGACGCGACCGGGAGGTCAGTCTGCGACCCAAGCCGGTCGGGCGAGTGGCGGCCCGTCCGGGACCGTCCGTACCTCGCGGGCGCACACAGGGCAGGGCGCGTAGATGCGCAGCCGATCGACGGGAGCCAGCAGCCCTTCGAGGGCGGCGGCCGCGCGGTGGGCGTCCAGGCCCGCCAGATCCGGGATCATCCAGCCGCTCTGCTGGAACCGGTCGGCGACCTCGTCCAGCGCGGCCCGCAGCCGGTCACGGCGGCCGTCGTCGAACACGTCGTAGCAGATCAGCACCGGGCCCTTCATGGCACGACCCAGCCCAGCGGCGCCGTGCTCTCCGCTGTCCCACCACGATGTGCGACCTTGCAACGGGGACAGTTCGGCAGCGCCAGCAGGTGGTCGCCCGGTCGCAGATGCTCGCTCGCCCGCCGGACGATCTCGTCCAGCTCAGCGGTGTCGGCGCCGATCTCGTAGACGGTGTAGAGGACGCGCGGACCGTATCCGGCCAGCAGCGTGTTAACCGCCCGCCGTCCGGCGTCGGATGCGACGTCGAACGTCACGGTCCAGGAAGTGTGGTCTGCCATCGGGTCACCTCCAGGCGAACGGGTCATAGGTTTCGGCCTCGCCGAGGATCCAGGCGCGCAGCGCGACGCATTGGGCTCGGAGCTGGTCGGCGTAGGTACGTTGCGCCGGGGGTGCCGGCCAGCCGCGTGCGGGCGCGGCCAACCTGGCGTGGAAGCGGGTGATGATCTGGCTGCGGGCCTGGGACGACAGCCATGGACCGTCCGGGCCGTCTTCGAGGTCTCGGGCGGTGACCGCGCGCAGGCCGGTCAGCGCCAGAACGGTGGAGTCCAGCAGGACCGGCCGCCACTCCTCCATCAGATCGAACGCCAGTGTCGGACGACCCCGCGCCGGAGTGTGCAGGAAGGACAGGTACGGGTCCAGGCCCGCTGCCAAAAGCCCGGAGACCACGGTCTCGCGCAGCAGCGCCGAACAGTAGTTGGTGAGCGCGTTGACCACGTCACCGTTTCGCCGGCCGCGCCCGGTGAACCCCAGAGCCGGGTCGAGCACGCGGGCGAAGGCCCGGTAGTAGACACCGGAGGCGCCGCCCTCCACGCCCATGACCTGCGCGACATCGCCGCACTCGGCGACCCGTACCTCCAGCGCCGACAACCGGCTCGCGGCCTGCCACACCAAGTCCGGTTCCTCTGCACGGCGGGCGCGGCGGCGCAGCAGCACATGCTGGTTGCGGATCTTCCCGGCGACCAGAACACGCGACAGTTCCAGCCGGTCGGACGGATCGCTGTGCCGCTCCAACTGCCGGCGCCGCGCGAGCACGTGGCCGGCACCGGGTGCCTCCAAGGGTGAACCCGAATTCGAAGTCGGCGATGAAGGTCTTGTCCGAGTTGATGCGCAGGCCTCGCCTGGTCAATGCCCTGTCCACGTCCCTGAGGGCCTCGATCGCCTGGTCCGGCCCCGTGCACAGCACGGTCAGGTCGTCTGCGTAACGGACCAGCCAGCCCGACTGCCCGTCCACTTCGCGGTCGAAGCCGGCGAGGAAGAACTCCGCGAGCGCAGGACTGATCGGCGCGCCTTCGGGCAGCCCTCGCTGCCGCTCCAGGATCCCTTCCGGCATGAGCCACGGCGCGCGAACCCAGGAACGGACGAGTTCAGCGAGATGGAAGTCGCTCACTCGTGCGGTGACTTCCTCCAGTAGCAGACTGTGATCGACCTCGGCGAAGAAATCCGCGATGTCCGTGCGTAGTACCCATCTGAGCCCGGAATCGCGATGGCGCTGCACCTGCTCGAGTGCGTTCAGCCACGACCGTCCGGGCCGGTATGAGAAACTGACAGGGTTCGCGGGATTCAACCGCGAGCCATGAACGTTCAGGAAGGCGCGCTGAACGATGCGGTCGCACACGGTCGGCAGGCCCCGCGTCCGAAGCTTGCCTCCTCGCATCAACCGCAGCGGCCGGAGTGGCTGCGCCCGGTACCGTCCCTCCCGCAATAATGCGGCCAGCGACGTCAGCCGCGGCCCCACCTCACGCCCGAACACGGCCGCGGTGACCCCGTCCGCCCCCGCCATCCCACTGCCGGCGGCCACGCGGGACCAGGCGGCCCACAGCACCCGGTCGCCGGTCATCCGCTCGACCAGTCGTGACACCGGCCTCGTCTCGTCGTATGTCCTCATGCTCACAACCGATGGACGAAGCCCCGTCCCGCCATTTCAGGAATGGCGCGGAGGTTGGCGCACACTCCCAAAATGCATGCTGACCTGCGCAAACGATGGTCTGAAGATCATCTTGGAGACGTCTTCAAGATCGCTCCGAGGGAGGTTGGCGCATGATCTTGCAAACCCGCAGGCCAGACCCCCATAATCTGAGGTACTGTCGCAGAGCCGCACAAAACCGCATCGGATTGAAACTGCCGTCGCGCCGCTGGTCGATCGAGTTGAGACCCCCATCGCAGAGCCGCACAAAACCGCATCGGGTATTTCGGAATTAAGACTGGTCGACAATAGAAAGCGCGCAGCCCCAAGTTCTGGGGCCGCGCGCTTGTGTTGTTGAAGTCAAGGTTGTGGAGGCGGTGACGGGACGGAGAAGTGCGGTGGGGGTGCGGAGTCGCCTTCAGCGCGGAGGGAGTCGGGTCCGCAGGCGGGGCAGTCGAAGTCGCGTTCGGCGTCGATGGGGGTGAGTGAGGGACTGCTGAGGTCGATGAGGGTGTAGGGGCGTGGGTGGTGCCAGCCGGTGAGTAGGTTGAGGGCTTCGCCGAGGGCGATGCCGGCGATGGTCTGGTTGAGGAAGATGACGCTGGGTGTGGGTTCGTCCGGGGCGTCGCGGAGGTAGCCGGCGCTGCGTTTGGCGGCGGTGAGGGCCGGGTCGAGTTCCATGGACGCGGTTGAGGGGTCGTAGCCCGATAGGCAGAGCAGGCATGGCCCGCCCGGCGCTACGGTCGCGACGTGGCCGGACACGTCGAGTGAGCCGTCCCCGCTGCGGGTGATTTCGGCGCCGGTGTCGATGTAGGGGCGGGCGTATTGGACGGCCATTGCGTTGAGCGCCCAGCGCGGGGCGTGGCCGTCGACCGCGCCGAAGATCAGGTCGGCGCAGCGCAGCGACAGCCACGCTTCCGTGTCCAGGACGCTGGCCCGGCTCGTCTGAACAGGGATGTCCGGGGCGATTCGCCGTACGGCCCGTGCAGCGATCTCGGTCTTGGACGTGCCGTTGCGGGCGTCGGTGGGGGTCGCGCCTGCGAGACGGTTGAGGTTAGTCGGTTCGACTTGGTCGGGGTCCATGATGATCAGTCGTCCGATGCCGAGGTGGGCGAGGCCTTGGATGATCAGTGAGCCGATCCCGCCTGCGCCGACGACGGCCACGGTGGCGGCGCGCAGCTGGTTCTGTCCGTCGCGGCCGAAAGCGCGGACTTGCCGATCGTGACGGTCGGGTTCGCGGACGAGGTTCACGGTGTACATAGCGGGACCTCGCTGAGGGTGTCGTCGAGCAGGACGCAGGCGTCGAGCGGCGCGAGTTCGCGTGGGTGTGGGGACCATGCGCCTGCCAGCCCGCCGGGCCCGAGGACCAGGGACGCGGCGGCGATGGGTGGGGCGTCGGGCATACTCGCGGCGAATTCGGCGTGGGTGAGGCGCATGTTCTGTTCGTCGTGCCCGGAGAACCAGACTGGCCCGCCGCCGAACGGGTGGGTGTGCACGTCGACCAGGGACATCCCGGTCTCGTAGCAGGCGCGCAGTACCTGCTGAGTGAAGCCGGGGTCGACTTCGGCGCGGACGGGTGATTGGACGTGCAGGACTTCGTCCGGGATGAGGAGGGCCTGGCGGACGAGCAGGTCCGTCGTCCGGCGTCCCCACGGGTCGGTCCAGCGGCTCGCGCGGGCCAGCAGGTAGGCCATCCGCTCGGACGAGGAGGCCAGCAGATGCCGTTCGGCCGGTCGCCAAACCTGGGCGGGCAGTCGCAGTACGCAGCGCATCAGTCCGCCGTCCCGAGGTAGGTGCGGATCGCCTCCACGAAGGTGATCAAGGAATCCTGGTCGGCTCGCCAGTGGCGTTCGGGGTCCTCAAGGCAGTACCAGTGGTAGCCGAGGTGGGCGTAGGGGTTGTGGTAGTCGCGGATGTAGTGGCCCGGCGCGACGAGTTGCCCGCCCTTCCGGCGCTGCAGCTTGGCGGTCAGGTAGAACCCGTCCGGCGCGCATTCGGGGTAGGCCGCCGGAGGGACGATCAGGACCTCCGCACGGTCGGGCACCCAGCCCGCCGGTAGTCGGAAACCGCTGATGAACACATATGACTCGTCGTCGGCGATCCTCAACCCGGGGTAAGCCGCCGCCAGCGTCGCCGCCTCCACTCGCAGCCGCGCGGTCCGGCGGGTGACGGCTTGCGCCTTGGAGTGCCGGGCGTGGTGGGTGAAGGTGTCATTGTCGGCAACGCGCAGCCGCTTGGCGTCGGGGACGATGACGTTGCGGTCCTTCTCTTGCTGGACCAGTACCCGGTCGGCGTCGATTCCCGCGAGCCGCTTGATCTCCTCTCCGTTGAGCTGGTCGGCGATCACCGGAACGTCCACCCCGTTGATTCGGATCGTCTTTCCCATAAGGCCCCCTCCGTCTCGACCGGCACGTACACCCGCAACGGATGGACGAACCGCGAGACGACGACCCGGCGACACAGGACGCATGAAATGTGGGAGGTGGTGGCTGTAGGTCAGTCTGCCAGGGCGCGGTACCGGGAAAGGCGAAGCTCAAAGCCCGTCCGAGCGCCGGGCTGAGTGAGCGGACGGCCGCCGCTGGTGCCGGCGTTCCAGATCCATGGCCGTACGCGCCGGTCCGCTGCGGGAGGAGGTGCGGCACCGATGCGCTGACGAGCGGCGACCCGCAGACGTTGTAGGTCCCCAAGGCCGCCGACGGACCTGTTGAGCCCCCGCTGCCGTCCGTCCTGGGCGGTCGCTTCCGCCAGCGCCATCAGCTCGTCGAGGAGCGACTCCTGGTTTGTGCGCCGCTGTAGATCCTCCTGTGGGCCAGGCTCGATCGGTCGTGCCTCCGCTCTGGTGGACGATCCCGGATGCGTACTGCGCCATCTCGTGCCGATGCTGTCCAAGGCGTCGGTGAGGAGGGTGAGTACCTGCCGTTCAGCCGCGGTTCCGGTAACCCACACGGTTTGGAGGACAGGCGTGATCTCGGCCCAGGTGAAATGCGCGAGACGTGAGTAGTCGGGAGGCGGGGACGCAGCCCATGCCATCGGAGGCGTCAGGTAGGTCAGGTCGATGCCGTACCCGGGATAGTGGTGATCGGCGAGTGTGAGATATGCCGGTATCTGCGCGGGACGGTGACTCGCGGTCTCGGTCTTCAATTCGATCACCCAGAGCCGGTCGTCCTAGTGTCGCGTGAATGAAGTTCTTGGACGGCGTGGGGTGGCGTGTTCGAGGATTTCGTCGGCGGTCTTGGTCCATGTGAACGGTTCGCAGCGGTCGTTGTAGGCGTCGATGAAGCGGCGGATGGCTTCGATGAGGTCGTTTACGCAGGTGAAGGTGCCGCGGCGGATGGCCTGGCGGGTGATGATGCCGAAGAAGACCTCGACCAGGTTCAGCCACGAGCAGGAGGTCGGGGTGAAATGCAGGGTGATCCGGGGGTTGCGTGCCAGCCACGCTTGGACCCTGGGGTGCTTGTGGGTGCCGTAGTTGTCGCAGATCACGTGCAGTTTCACCCGTGGATGGGCCTTGGCGACCTGCTTGAGGAAGCGCAGGAACTCGGTGTGGCGGTGCCGGGCATGGCAGGCGTCGGCGGTGACGCGGCCGGTGGCGATCTCCAGTGCGGCGAACAGCGTGGTGGTGCCGTGCCGGACGTAGTCGTGGGTGCGTCGTTCGGCCAGACCGGGCCGGACCGGCAGCATCGGCGCGGTCCGGTCCAGCGCCTGGATCTGCGACTTCTCGTCCACGCAGACCACCACGGCCTTGTCGGGCGGGGCCAGATACAGCCCGACGATGTCGCGGACCTTGGCGTCCAGTTCGGGGTCGGTGGAGAACTTGAAGGTCTCGCTGCGCCACGGCTGGATCTTCCACTTGCGCCACACCTTGGCGATCGCGCCGTTGGAGATGCCCAGCTCGGCCGCCAGCAGCCGCGACGACCAGTGCGTCACTCCCAGCCGCTCGGGCGGGCCCTCCAAGGTGCGGACCACCACCTGCGCCTGGTCCACCACCGGCGGGCGCCCCGACCGCGGCCGGTCGTCCAGCCCGGCCAGCCCCGCTGTCCGGTACCGGTTCCGCCAGGTCACCACCGTCTGCCGCGAGACCTCCAACCGGCGGGCGATCTGCGCGTTCGGCACCCCCTCGGCGGCCAGCAGCACGACCCTGGCCCGCGTCACCAGCCCCGACGGCATGGAAGGCGACCGCACCCACGACCGCAGTTCCCGCGCATCGTCCTCGGCCACCTCAAGCGGCACAGCAACAGCCATGCCTCATTCAACCGCACCAGCCAAAACCGTCCAAGTACTTCATTCACACGACACTAGAGCAGCGCGTAGTCCGGTGCCGCGCCGGCCTCGGCGTCATGCCGTTTCGGCAACTCGAACTCGTCGACGAACAGCGGGGCGCCCGTCCAGGGCGCGGCGTCGAAACACAGCGTGTCCAGCGCGCGAAGGAACTCGATGCCCTTGGCGCCGGGACGGTTCCGGCCGTTCCATTTCGGATAGGCCCCATCCAGGATCAGCATGGTCAGCAGCCGCTGGCAGTACTCCTCCCGCCCGAGCTTGAGTTGATCGAGCAGCGGGGAAGGGTCTTGGAGGGACATCTGCTCAACATCCGTAGGGTCGTCGGACGTGAAGGCGGATCACCAACTGTCACCTCGGATGCGCGGATCCATCAGAATCGCCCACGTGTACGACGGCCCCTGACACTCGGGGATGGCCCCTGGACCATCGACGGGCATCACCGCCAGTGCCTTCGCGAAGTTCGACCTCGGCAGGTTGCGGTTGGTCCTGTTGGTCCGCAGGTAGTTGCCGGGGACCTCGTACACGAACGGGCGCCCGAGGATCGTGTGAAATTCCGCGCCGGCATGGTGGCGGATGCGTTCCCAAACCTCGGCGAAGTCGGCTGCCATGCCCGCAGTCTTCGCCCGATTCCCGATCAATACAAGGGCCTCGCCTAGCACTGCGTGGCTTATGTAGCCTGTCATCAAGAGGCTGGAGGCGGCGGGCGTGAGCCGCCCCTCTCGACGGCGGATCCAGGTGAGCACCGGGAACCTGCGGAAAGGCGTACTGGACGATGCGGTCGTACACGATCGACAACCCCGCGTCCATGGCTTGTCGCGTCGCAGCAGTCGCGCTGGGGCCGCCGACCTGGCCCCCACTCCAAGGCCGAACAGCGACGCTATCAGCGCGTCCATCCCGGCCCCATGCTGCTGCCAGTCACCTGCGCCGCCGTACTCACCCGTCGCAGACCATCTGCTCCAGCAGCCGTCACAGGAGCCTCGTCTCGTCTCGTCCCCAGCCTGCGACAAGCGAGCGAACCGCCTTCCAGTGTATTAGGGAAGTGTTTATAGGTTGGCGCACACCTCAAAAACACCGACTGACCTGCATAAACGCCTCATCCAAGATCGTTTCCGACGCCTCTTCAAGATCGCTTCGAGGGAGGTTGGCGCATGATCTTGCAAACGTGCAGGTCAGACCCCCATAATTTGAGGTACTGTCGCAGCGCTCAACAAAACCGTATCGGATTGAAACAGCGGTCCGTCGGCGATCGGTGCGAGGGGAACGTGGGTCGCAGCGCTCAACAAAACCGCATCGGATTGAAACTCAGTCGGCCGGGAGCTCTTCGCCTTCGCGCAAGTCGCAGCGCTCAACAAAACCGCATCGGGTTAGAAACGGACGAAACGGGCCTGCCAGCTTAAGTGTGGTGGTGTGCGGTGGGGCGTCCCATGCGGGGGCGTGCTGGAGGCGGTATCGACGCGTGCGGGCCGGGGCGGCCGGAGGTTCCTCGGCGGGCGCGGCCCGGCCGGTGGATGAGATGGGGCGCGGGGTGGGTCGTGCTCAGCCGGTGGGCGTGCTGCGCCTGGAGTTGAACGGGCGGGAGCAAGGGGCTGGGGTGTGCCGGTGCGTGTTGGCTGTCTTGGACGGCGCGCGGTGAGGGGCGGGACTGGGCCGGTCCCGCGGGTGAGGGCGGCCGGTGTACGCGTGGCGTGACCCTGGGGCGTGGTGTGCGGCGGGCCGTCCGGCGGGGTGGTGTGGACGGCCCGCCGCGACTTAGAGGTCCTAACAGAATCAGCGGACGAGGCGTCGCCAGCAGATGATGGCTGCGGCGAGGGTCATGAAGGCTTCGT
>NZ_BAAAMR010000101.1:0-35550 GCF_039529375.1 Actinomadura napierensis | reverse complement strand
GCCGGCGCGGCCCGGGCCGACGGCGCCGCCGCGCGCCCGGGCGCCTCGTCGCCGGCGGCCTGCTCGGCGCCGGGCGCGACCTTGTCCGGCTTTTCGGGCATGGTGCTCCCGGTCGCGGGCTTCGCGGAGTCCTCGCCTCCGCGTCCGGTGCCCGCCTCCTCGTCGTGGACCGCGCTTCGCTCTGCGGGGGGTGTCACGGATCCCGTCCCAAGTCGGCTCGAATCATGTCGATCTCTCGCGCCACGTCGACGACGTCGCCCACGACCACGATCGCCGGGGGCCGGACTCCGCCGGCGGCCATCTCGCCGGCCACGGTGCCCAGCGTCGCGGTCAGCGTCCGCTGGCCCGGGAGGGTGCCGTCCTGGATGACGGCGACCGGCGTGTCGGACGCACGACCATAGCGCACGAGGGCCGGTGCGATGACCGCCATACGCTCCACCGCCATGAGCAGTACGAGCGTCCCGTGGGCGCGGCCAAGCGCCTCCCAGTCGACGGTCGATTCGGGGTGGCCCGGCGGCACGTGCGCGGAAACGACGTGGAACTCCTGCGCGACGCCGCGGTGGGTGACCGGGATGCCCGCGGCGGACGGTACCGCCACCGAGCTGCTGATCCCGGGGACCACCGTGACCGGGACGCCGTGCCGGGCGCAGTGCAGCGCCTCCTCGCCGCCCCGGCCGAACACGAACGGGTCGCCGCCCTTGAGCCGGACGACGAACTTCCCCTGCTTGGCGTGCTCGACGAGGTAGTCGTTGATCTTGTCCTGGGTGACGGTCCGGCCGTAGGGGATCTTGGCCGCGTCGATCACCTCGACGTCGGGGGCCAGCTCGTCCAGCAGTCCGCCGGGGGCGAGCCGGTCGGTGACGACGACGTCGGCCATCGCCAGCAGCTGCCGGCCGCGGACGGTGATCAGGCCCGGGTCGCCGGGGCCGCCGCCGACGAGCGCGACGCCGGACGGCTTCTGCCGGGACCGCCGCGACTCCAGGGCGCCGTCGCGCAGCCCGTCCACCACGGCGTCGCGGATGCCCGCGGCGCGCCGCGGGTCGCCGCCGAGCAGCACCCCGACGGTGGCGTCGCCGGCCTGCCCGCTCGCGGGCGTCCAGGCCGGGGACGACTCGGCGTCGTCGGCGCGCACCGACCAGATCCGGGCGGCCTCCGCCTCGGCGACGACGTTCCCGTTGACCTTGGCGTCGTCGGTGACGGCCTGCACCAGCCAGGCCCCCGCGCAGTCGCCGCGCCGGTACGGGCGGGCGTGCCAGGCGATCCGGCCGGCCTCGGCGAGGCCCTGCAGCGAGGCGGTCACCTCGGGGGAGACGAGGACGACCTCGGCGCCCGCGTCCAGCAGGGCGGGGACGCGGCGCTGCGCGACCCGGCCGCCGCCGACGACGAGGACGCGTCGCCCTCGAAGGCGCAGACCTAGCAGGTACGGGGGCACGTGGTGATTCTTTCGGACGCCGGTGACGGACAAGTGTCTTTGTGGAACAAAGGTACTCGGGTTGGCGAGTTCATGGAGAGGGGCTCCGGCCGTTCGATAGCCGAGCGTGACTCATTCCGAGATCAGGTCGTTACGGGGCGCGGCCTCCTTCTCGGTGACCCCGGCCGAGTCGAACGTGGCGACCTCGTGCAGTACCCGCACCGCGCCCTGGACCAGCGGCAACGCCAGCAGGGCGCCGGTCCCCTCGCCGAGCCGCAGCTCCAGGTCGACCAGCGGGCGCAGGCCGAGGTGATCGACGGCGGCGGAGTGGCCGGGCTCGGCGGAACGGTGCCCGGCGACGCAGCCGGCGAGGGCGTCGGGGCACAGCGCGGCGGCGGCGAGGGCCGCCGACCCGGCGATCACCCCGTCCAGCACGACCGGGACCCGCAGCGCCGCCGCGCCGAGGACGAACCCGGCGATCCCGGCGTGCTCCAGCCCGCCGACGGCCGCCAGGACGTCCAGGGGGTCGCGGGAGCCGGCGCCGTCGAGGAGGCCGTGCCGGGCGAGGGCCGTCCGGACGACCTCGACCTTGCGGGCGTGGGTGGCGTCGTCGATGCCGGTCCCCCGGCCGGTGACGCGCTCGGGCGGCAGGCCGGTGAACGCGGCGATCAGCGCGGCCGACGCGGTGGTGTTGGCGATGCCCATGTCGCCGGTGATCAGGCAGCGGGCGCCCTGCCCGACCAGCTCGCGGGCCACCTCGACGCCGGTCGCGACGGCGCGGCGTGCCTCGTCCATGGTCATCGCGGGCCCGGCCGTCATGTCGGCGGTGCCGGCGGCGATCTTGCGGGCGAGCAGGCCGGGCGCGGGGTCCAGCGGGGCGGCGACGCCGATGTCCACGACGGTGACCCGGGCGCCGACCTGCTTGGCGAAGGCGTTGACGACCGCTCCGCCGGCGACGAAGTTCGCCACCATCTGCGCGGTGACCTCTTGTGGCCACGGCGTCACGCCCTGTGCGTGCACGCCGTGGTCGGCGGCGAAGACGGCGACGGCGGCGGGCTCGGGCAGCGGGGGCGGGCACCGCCGGGCGAGCCCCGCGAGCCGGATCGAGACCTCCTCCAGCACGCCGAGCGACCCCGGCGGCTTGGTGAGCCGGCCCTGCAGGTCGCGGGCGTCGTCCATCGCGGCCCGGTCGGGCGGCGCGATGGCGGCCAGCGTCTCACCGATCAGGTCGCCGGCGGTCCCGGTCGCATCATCGGCCCCAGTCACTTCATCGGCCACGGGTCGTCTCCCTCAGATTCCCAGCTCGCCGAGCACTTCCAGCAGAGCGTCGTTGGACGGGCGGTCCCGCACGGAGATGCGGAGCCAGTCGCTTCCCAGGCCGGGGAAGGTGTCCCCGCGCCGGACCGCGTAGCCGCGCTGCCGCAGCAGCGCCCGGATGCCGAGGGCGTCCGGCACGCGCAGGCACAGGAACGACGCGCGGGCCTCAGGCACCACGTACAGGCCCCGGGCGGTCAGCTCCCCGGCGAGCCGGTCGCGTTCGGCGGCGAGTTCGGCCGCCCACGCCTCCGCCTCCGCGATCGCCTGCGGCTCGCAGCACGCCTCGATGGCCACCAGCGCCGGCGTGGACACCGCCCACAGCGGCTGCGCCTCCGCCAGCCGCTCCACCAGGTGCCGGTCGGCGAGCAGGTATCCGGCGCGCAGCCCGGCGAGCCCCCAGGTCTTGGTCAGCGAACGGATCACCGCGATCCCGGCGGGCAGCCGGGTCGCGAGGGTCTCCGGCTCGCCGGGGACGCAGTCCATGAACGCCTCGTCCACGACGACCGTCCGGCCGGGCCGGGCGAGCGCGGTGATCGCGGCGGCGGGGTGCAGCACCGAGGTCGGGTTGGTGGGGTTCCCGACGACGACGAGGTCGGCGTCGTCCGGCACGACGGCCGGGTCGAGGGTGAAGTCCTTGCCGAGGACCGCCCGCTCCACGGTGTGCCCGGCGGCCCGCAGCGCCGCCTCCGGCTCGGTGAACTGCGGATGCACCACGACCGCCTTGCGGGGCTTCAGGACGCGGGCCAGCAGCACGAACGCCTCGGCGGCACCGGCGGTGAGCAGCACCTCCTCGGCGGCCCGGCCGTGCCGCCGCCCGACGGCCCGCCGGGCCGGCCGCGGGTCGGGGTATCCGGCCAGGTCCGCGACGGACGCGCGGAGCCGGTCGGCCAGCCAGGCGGGCGGCATGCCGGTGCGCACGTTGACGGCGAAGTCGGCGAGCCCGTCGCCGACCTCGGCGTCCCCGTGGTGGCGCAGGTCGACCTCGTCGGCGTCGCCGTCCGGGCCGACCGCCGCCGGCCAGTGCCCGATCACGGCGCCCCCCGTCCGGCGCCCGCCCCGTAGCCTGCTGCGGGGCCCGCCTCGAAGTAGAGCAGCGCGTTCACCGCCGCCGCGGCCACCGCGGACCCGCCCTTCTCCGACACGTTGCTGAGCTGCGGCAGCCCGCTCGCCCGCAGCGCCTCCTTGGCCTCGGCGGCGCCCACGAAACCGACGGGCATGCCGATGACCAGCGCGGGACGCACGCCGCGCGCGATGATCTCGAAGATCGCCTCCGGCGCGGAGCCGACCACCCAGACCGCGCCCGGCCCGACCTCGGAGTACGACAGCCGGATCGCGGCGGCCGACCGGGTGATCCCGGCGGCCCGCGCCATCCGCCCGGCGGCGGGGTCGTCGGCGTGGCAGACCGTCTCGCGGGCGCTGATCCCGGCGGCGGTCATCCGCTCGTCGGTGACGATCGGCGCGCCGGAGCGCAGCGCGGACCAGCCCTGCGTGAGGAAGTCCTCCCTGGTGACCAGGTCCACCGCGTACTCCAGGTCGGCGGTGGCGTGGATCACCCGCTCGGCGACCGCCCGCCACAGCGGCGGCATCGGCGACAGGTCGACGCGGGACCGCAGGATCTCGTAGGACCGGACCTCGATCGGGTGGGGCTGGCGTACGGTCACTGCGCCTCCAGGTTGATCACGGTCGGGTGGGGTCACGGTCGGTCCTCGCGGTCGCCGGGGGTTGTCGTCGGGCACCAGGGTTTCACGGGTCGCGGGCCGCTATGACCCGGCTGCACCGGGTTCACCGGTGACGGGCGGATTCGCCGGGATGATCCGGGCCACGGCCACCGTGGCGCGCGCGGTCGCGCGCTTCTCCACGACGAGCCGAACACCGCCGCAAGTGTCGTGCGGACGGCCGCCGAGCGCGCGGGCCCCGTGCAGGGCCGCCGCCTCGGCCACGCTGGCCGTCCCGGTCCGGGCCCGTACGCCCTCGGCCGGGTTCGGCACCGCCACCTGCGCCAACACGCCCACAGGGTAGGCGACGAGGTGAAATCCGAGCATTCCGGCCGCGTCGCGGACGCCTCCGGCGCCCGCCCGCGCCTCGACGGTCGCCAGGCACGCGACGTCGTCGCCGCGCAGGTCGCCGCGGGCGCCTACGGAGCCGATCAGTCCGGCGATCTCGCGCGCGTCCGCCCGGCTGGACGCGCCGACGCCGACGACCAGGGTCACAGGACGGGGCGGCCGGGCGGGGGCGGGAGGGTCTCGACGCCCCTGATCCGCTTCGCGGGCGGCCGTTCCGCGACGGGGGCGGGGCGTTCGGCCCAGATGATCGTGATGGGCGGCGGCGGCTCCGGGGGCTCGGGGAGCGGGTCCACCTGGAGGCTCGTGGCGTGGGCGCGGAAGCCGTTGGCGTCGAGGACGTCCAGGAGGGCGCGGATTCCGTCTTCCGGCGCCGTGGCGACGAGGCGGTGCCGGGCCTGCGAAGCGCATATCCCGAGCGCCTCGGACGTCGCGTCCGCCAGGAAAACGGCGTCGGGAACGGGCAGATGGTCGAGGACGGTACGGATCTCGCCACGGGACACCGCCACCCGCACGCCATGCCTGCGGACGTTCTCCCGTATCCGCGCGCACACGGAGTCGTCGCGGTCGAGGGCCACGGCCGCCGCGCCGAAGCGGGCGCATTCGATCGCTACGGAGCCGTCACCGGAACCGATGTCCCAGACCATGTCCCCTATACCGGGCCCCAGTTTCGCCAAGACAAAGGAGCGCGCCTCAGGTGAGAGCGCCGATTCGCCGCCGAAAGCGTCCTCGGGCAGTGCCCAGGTCGGTTCGCGTAGTGCGGGGCCGGCGATCCATGTGGACGCTTCCTCTCCGCGCCGGTTGTCCAAGACCAGGACCACATCCGGTTTGTTCCACGGCCGTGTGGTGGCTTCGGCCGGACGGACGTGGACGACGCGCTCGCCAGGCCCGTCCACGTCCTCGCACACGATGAACGAGCGCGGCGTCTGCGGGAACAGGGCGCGTCCCAGTTCGGCAGGTCCCGCGCCGGGGGCGGTCAGCACCGCCACCTTGGGGTGCGCGCGGCAGGTGTTCACCGCGCGCCGGAACTCCTGGGCGGAGACGACCAGCGCGTCGTCCCAGGGCACGCCGGCCAAGGCGAAGGCCCGCCCCGCCAGCGCCATCGCGGGGCGCGGCGAGCCGTCACGGCCGCTGACCGTGAGCATGGCCTACCGCGCCATCCGCCCGAACATCCCGACCATGCGCTCTCCCCTCGCGTCGACCAGCACGACCTGCGCCGCCACCGGGCTCGTGGCCGATCCGGCCGCCTCGGCGGCGAACCGCTCCAGCTCGCCCGCGGTGCGCCGGCACAGCTCGCGCCCGCACGGCCCGAGCCGCCCGGCGGCCTCCCACAGCTCGTAGACGCGCTGCGGCGTGCCGGCCCGCGCGACCTCGCCGGCCAGCGCCGCGCCGCCGTCCATGTCCGCGGTGATCGCGGCCAGCGCGGGAACGCCGCCCGCGATCCCGGCCTGCTCGTCCATGCCGGACACCAGCACGACCTGCGCGAGCCCCTCTCCGACCGCGCCGCGCAGCGCGGCGAGGCCGGCGGGGACGAAGCAGTCGTCCGGCAGTTTCGGCAGCATCCGGCGGGCCGTCTCCCCCGCGTTCGCGCCGTGCATCACTAGCGTGCGCCGTGCCGCTCGCGGCTCGGCCGCCTGTGTCCCGGTCATGCCCGTCCTTCCTGGTCGTGGACGTCGAGCCTCCTGCAGGCCGCGCCCGGGCCGGGACGCGGCGCGCCGGACGCGCCCGGATCGGTCAGCATGCCGGGCCGCCCCGCCGGAGGTCGGAGGCGATGCGGCTGAAGACGAGCATGTCCCGGTTGACGCCGTCGGCATCGCGTTCCGCGCCGCGCGCCACCCCTTCGCGCACGTAGCCGGCCTTCTCCGCGACCCGGATCGAGGCGTGGTTGGTGGTCAGTGCGCGCAGCTCGACGCGGTAGAGGCCGCAGTCCCGGAGGGCCCAGTCCGAGATGAGGGTGAGCGACTCGGTCGCGTACCCGCGCCCGCGCGCGCTTGTCCGCATCCCGTATCCGATCTCGCAGGTCAGCTGCGCCCAGTCCACCTTGAACAGCCCTATGGTGCCGAGGAGGCCGCCGGTCGAGCGGTCGGTCACCGCCAGATGGATGCCGAGGCCGAAACGCTGCACCTTGTGGACGCCTTCGCTCAGGAACCAGGCGAGCGGCTCGGCCTCCAGCGCGTCCGGGAAGTTCGGCGGCAGGAAGTCCTCACCGGCCTGGACCACCTCGATGAGCTGCGGGGCGTCGTCGAGCCCGAACGGGCGCAGCACGAGGCGTCCGCTCTCCAGGCGCACGCTGTCGGTGAAGACGTCCACACTGCTCCCATCCACGTCCGCCGGCGGACCCGTCACAGGCAGGCCGCGACCATCCGGCTGGCGAACCAGGGAGATCCGGCCCAGTGCACATGGAGGTAGGACGCGACGCAGTCGCCCCGGACGAAGCCCACGGGACCGGACGCGGCCCACTGCCAGGCGGCGGTCTCCCCGTGGTCGGGGTCCGTCACCGTGCGGTGGAACTCGTGGCCGTGCACCCGTTCGCCCGCCCGGGCGACGACCGAGTCGGCCACCGCCACCGCGGCACGATAGCCCAGCGTCAGCCGAGGGGCCATGGCCGCCTTGGCGCCATTCAGCACACCGCACATGGGGGCGCCGTCGAGTTCCTGTGCGAGGTAGAGGAGTCCGGCGCATTCGGCGTAGACGGGACGGGACGCGTTGGCGAACGCCGCCAGTTCCTTGCGCAGCCGTTCGTTGGACGACAACTGCGCCGCGTACACCTCGGGGAAGCCTCCGCCTATGACGACGCCGCGCGTCCCGTCGGGCAGGCCATCGTCCTGCAGCGGATCGAACCGGACGACCTCCGCGCCTGCCGCTTCCAGCAGTTCCTCGTTCTCCGCGTAGCCGAACGTGAATGCGGGACCGCCCGCTACTGCGATCCGGGGCCGTCCGGTGTGCGTCTCCGGTACGGCCGTGGACGGATCCCAGGGCACCGCGTCCAGTTGTGGCGCGCCCTGGGCCAGCGCTAGGAGTGCGTCTAGGTCGCATGACGCCGCTACCAGCTCGCCCAGTCTTCGTACGCTCTCCACCGCTTCGGTGTTGCGTTCGGCCGCCGGCACCAACCCGAGATGCCGGGACGGCGTGACGGCGTCGTCGCTGCGGCGCAACGCCCCGAGGACCGGCAGCCCGAGGTCCTCGACGGCGTCGCGGCACATGCGCTCGTGGCCGTCCGACCCGAGCCGGTTGAGGATGACGCCTCCGACGCGGACCGTCCCGAACGACCGGAACCCGTGGACGAGCGCCGCGACGGACCGTCCCGCGGCGGCGGAGGCGTCCACGACGAGCACGACCGGCGCGTCCAGGAGCGTCGCGACGTGCGCGGTCGACGCGTAGTCGCCTCCCCCGGCCGAATCGGACGGCCCGAGCCCGGCTGCACCGTCGTACAGGCCCATGACGCCCTCGACCACCGCGACGTCCGCGCCCGCCGCGCCGTGCAGGAACAGCGGCACGACCATTTCCTCTGACGTCAGCCAAGGATCGAGGTTCCTGCCGGGCCGTCCCGTCGCGAGCGAGTGGTATCCGGGGTCGATGTAGTCGGGCCCCACCTTGTGCGGCGACACCTGCAGGTCGCGCATCGCGAACGCCGCCATGAGCCCGGTCGCCACGGTCGTCTTGCCGCTGCCCGACGAGGGCGCGGCGATGACGAGCCGCGGAACGGTCACCACTCGATGCCCTTCTGGCCCTTCTGGCCGCTGTCCATCGGGTGCCGCACCTTGCCCATCTCGGTGACCAGGTCGGCGGCCTCGATCAGCCGCGGGTCGGCGTCCCTGCCGGTGATCACCACGTGCTGGTTGCCGGGACGCGCGGCGAGCGCGGCGACGACGTCGTCGACGTCGACCCAGCCCCACTTCATCGGATAGGTGAACTCGTCCAGGATGTAGAGGCGGTAGGTCTCGGCGGCCAGGTCGCGCTTGATCTGCTCCCAGCCCTCGCGGGCGTCGGCCTCGTGGTCGGCCTCGGTGCCGGGCCGCTGGATCCACGACCAGCCCTCGCCCATCTTGCTCCAGAACACCGGCCCGCCCTCGCCGGTCTGCTCGTGCAGCCGTCCCAGCGCGAGCAGCGCGTTCTCCTCGCCGATCCGCCACTTGGCCGACTTGACGAACTGGAACACCCCGATCGGCCAGCCCTGGTTCCAGGCCCGCAGCGCGAGCCCGAACGCGGCCGTCGACTTCCCCTTGCCCGGCCCGGTGTGCACCATCACCAGCGGCCGGTTCCGGCGCTGCCTGGTGGTGAGCCCGTCCTCCGGCACGTACTCCGGCTTCCCCTGCGGCATCTCAGCCCCTGCTTCCTGGTTCCACGGCGGACCCGCCGCCGGTCACGCGATGTTCCGGGCGTCGTTGCGGGCGTCGCGGACGACGCCGGCGAGCGCGTCGGCGGCGAGCCGGTCGAGCCGGACGACCTCGGCGCCGAGCCGGGCGCCCAGCGCGGCGGCCAGGCCGAGCCGCACCGGACCGGACTCGCAGTCGACGACCACGGACGCGACGCCGGCGAGCAGCCCGGCCGCCTGCGACGGGTCGGGGCCGTGGGTGGCGCGGCCGTCGGTCACCACGACCAGCAGCGGGCGGCGGGCCGGGTCGCGCAACCGCTCGACCCGCAGCACCTCCGCCGCGCGCATCAGCCCGGCGGACAGCGGCGTGCGGCCACCGGTCGGGAGCGCGTCGAGGCGGCGCGCCCCGGCCTCCACCGACGACGTGGGCGGCAGCGCCAGTTCCGCGTCCCTGCCCCGGAAGGTGATGAGGCCGACCTTGTCGCGCCTCTGGTAGGCGTCGAGAAGGAGGCTGAGGACGGCGCCCTTCACCGCGCGCATCCGCTTGCGCGCCGCCATCGAGCCGCTGGCGTCCACAACGAACAGGACGAGATTGCCCTCCCGCCCGTCACGGACCGCTTCGCGCAGGTCGCCGGGTAGGACGACCAGTCCCGAACCGGTGCGTCCCCGCGCGCGCTGGTGCGGTGCCGCCGCTCGCAGCGTCGCCGTAAGGTGCACGCCTCGCGTGCCGGGCCGCGCACCGGAGACACGTCCGTACGGGCTGCGCGCCTTGGAACGCCGTCCCGGCGCACCGTTCCCGAGGCCCGGGACGGTGAAGAGGCGCGGCTTGTAGGCGGCGTCCGCCGGAGCGGGCTCGCTCTCTCCCGAGCGGCCTTGGCCGCTCTCCATCGGCTGCTCGGACTGCGGCGGAACGGACTGCGGCGGAACGGGCGCGTCCTGCTGTCCGGGGCCGTCGGGAAGACCGCCGCCCCCGCCGTCCGGGCCGCCGGGCCCATCGTCGGGAGGACCCGGATCGTCGGGCGGTTCCGGCTCCTCACCGTGCTCTTCGAGGACCTCGTCGAGCTTCTGCCGGTCCAGGCCGGGCGCGTCGAAGGGGTCGCGGCGGCGCCGGTGGGCGAACGCCACCCGCGCCGCCGTCCGCACGTCGTCGGCCGTCACCACGGCGCGGCCGTGCCAGGCCGCCAGCGCGATCGCGGCGCGCGCCGTCACCAGGTCGGCGCGCAGGCCGTCCACCTCGAACGACGCGCACACGGCGGTGATCTGGCGCAGCGCGGCGTCTGTCAGCTCCACGCCGGGCAGCCGGCGCCGGGCGGCGGCGATCCGCCCGGCGAGGTCCGCCTCGTCCGCCGCGAAGGCCGCGGCGAAGCCGTCCGGGTCGTCCTCGAAGCGCAGCCGCCGCCGGACGACCTCGGCGCGCTCGGCCGGATCGCGGGTCGCGGCGACCTCGACGGTCAGCCCGAACCGGTCGAGCAGTTGCGGGCGCAGCTCGCCCTCCTCCGGGTTCATCGTCCCGACCAGCAGGAACCTGGCCGCGTGCCGGACCGAGACGCCCTCGCGCTCCACGTACGACTCGCCCATCGCCGCCGCGTCCAGCAGCAGGTCGACCAGGTGGTCATGGAGCAGGTTGACCTCGTCGACGTACAGGACGCCGCGGTGCGCCGCCGCCAGCAGGCCCGGCTCGAACGCCTTCACGCCCTCGGTCAGCGCGCGCTCGATGTCCAGCGAGCCGGTGAGCCGGTCCTCGGACGCGCCGACCGGCAGCTCCACCAGCCGCGCGGCCCGTTCCTCCCCTTCGCCCGCGTCGTGCGGGCCGTCCGGGCACGCCGGGTCGGGGTCGCCCGGGTCGCAGGAGAACCGGCAGCCCGGCACGGCCGGCACCGGCGGCAGCAGCCCGGCCAGCGCCCGCACGATCGTCGACTTCGCGGTGCCCTTCTCGCCGCGCACCAGCACCCCGCCGACGCCCGGTGACACGGCGTTGATCAGCAGGGCGAGCTTGAGGTCGTCCATTCCGACGACGGCGGAGAAGGGGTAGAGCGCGCGGGCGCGCCCCTCCGGCCGGCCGGTGTTCGTCGCCGACGCAGGTCGCACGTCTGTTCGTCCTTCCTCGGGTGTCCACGCCCGTGGCGGTGCCTGTCCGACGGCCGGAGTCTCCTGGCTCCCGGATCACCGCTCCCCCTCGGCCTTCCAGCACCGCGTGCCGTGGCCGCGTCGAGGGGGGCTCCCCTGGTCACAGTTGCGGGACAGCCCCGGATTCGCACCGGGTTCCTCCGCTTCCGTCGCCCGCCCAGGATCGCACACACCCCGGCCGCGCTCGACCCCGCCGTTTATCGGCGCACCGCCGGTAGATTTTGGCGATCCGCCAATCAAATGGTCTACTGGTCGGTATGGAACGACGCGCGGCCCCGCGCGGCGAGGCCGCCGGAGCCGCGACGCCGCGCCCCGGAAGTCCGAGGAACGCCAAGGGCCGCTACCAGCGCCTGCCGCGCGACGAGCGGCGCGACCAGATCCTCGACGTCGCGCGCCGGATGTTCACCGAACTGCCGTACGCGGAGGTGTCCACGGCGGCGATCGCCCGCGAGGCGGGCGTCCAGCGCGGGCTCATCCACTACTACTTCGGCACCAAGCGCGAACTGTTCCTCAAGGTCGTCCAGGGGCTGACGGCGACCGCCGCCGTGCAGGCGCCGCCGCCGGACGAGCGGATGACGCTGCCCGAGACCGTCGAGCTGTGCGTCAACCTGTTCCTCGACACCGCCGAGCGCAACGCCACCACCTGGTTCGCGGCGCTGGACGCGGAGGGCTTCGGGCAGGACCCGGAACTGCTCGACATCGTCAACCGGTTCCGCGACCGGACGGTCGAGCACATGCTCGCCGTCCTGCGCGTGCCCGCGCCGACCGGCACGCTGCGCGCCGTCCTGCGCGTCTACTCCGGGCTCGCGGACGCGGCGACGCGGCAGTGGCTCCAGGAGCGGACCCTCGACCGCGCGCAGGTGCAGACGCTGCTGACCAGGTCGCTGCTGTCGATGGTCACCGACATCGCCCCCGCGCTGGAGGCGCGCGGCGGCGGACCCGGGCGCCCGCTAGAAGCCGGGGACCGGCTGCTGCACGCCGCCGCGCACGGGAACGGCGAACCAGACGGCCTTCCCGCGAACGCCGGGACCGAGCCGTGACAGGGTCCGCAGCGTGCCCCAGCGGCCCCGCGACAGTTCCCGGACGATGCTGAGCCCGCGCCCGCAGTCCCCCGACGTCCACGAATAGCCCGGCAGCGCCGCCTCGACGTAGGCGTCGAACACGGCACACCTGACTTCGGCGCCGGGGACGCCGTCCACCGCGCGGGCGCCGTCGGCTCCCGTCCCGGCCCCGGAGGGGTCGCCGAGGTAGAGCCACAGCTCGTGCGGGCCGTGGTCGCCCGCGTGCTGGTGGGCGTTGGTGGCGAGCTCGCTCACCATCAGCTGGGCGTCGCCGATCGCCTCGTCCCGGACGCCGAGCGAGAGGAGGGCGTCGCGCAGCACGCGGCGCGCGTGGCCCGCGCAGCCGGGACCGCCGGGCAGCGCCCACACCCAGCCGGGCCTGGCGCCCGCCGGGACGTGCGCGCCGCCGGCGGCCATCGCGCCGGCCATCGTGTCGGCGGCCAGATCGGCCGCCGGATCGGCGGCGGGGACGTCCGGCGCCGGGTTGGCGAACCCGCCGGCGAGCGCGGCGGCGGCGATGCGGTCGTGCCCGGCGCGCGGCCCGGCGGTGTGCCGCGCCCCGCGCGGGCTCGCTTCGGTGGTCTCGGGCGGGGTCTTCACGAGTGCCTCCCGCGGGCCGCCTGCCCGGGCGCGCGGTCCGATCACCGTCACTATGGGTCCCCGAGCAGTCACGCATTCAAGACTCTCGTGAGAATCTCACGTTCGCAAGCGTCTTCAGGGAATTGCTCTGCCCTTCGTGCCGGGTTCGTCAATCGCGTTGTGGCGGAAGGCCGGAGCGGCGAGACTTCGCTCCCATGACCTACCGCCCCACCGTTCGTGGCCGCCGCCTGGCGCGGGAGCTCCGCAAGCTGCGGGAGGAGCAGGGCCTGACGCTGCAGGAGGTGGCCGACCGGCTGGACTGGTCCCGGGCCACCGTCTCCCGCCTGGAGACCAGCCAGACCCGCCCGCGCCCCGGCGACATCGCCGACATCCTCGACCTCTACGGGGTACCGAGCCCGGACCGCGACGCGCTGATCACGCTCGCCAGGCAGGCCGGCCAGCGCGGCTGGTGGACCGCCTACCAGGACGTCTTCGCGGGCAGCTACGTGGCACTGGAGGACGAGGCGTCGCACATCCGCACCTGGGACCCGCAGCTCATCCACGGGCTGCTGCAGATCGAGGAGTACTCCCGCGCCGTGATCCGCGCCGGCCGGCTGCTGCCCGCGGAGGAGGACGTCGAGCGCCGGATCGCCGCCCGAAAGATCCGCCAGGCGCTGCTCGACCGCGACAGCGCCCCCCGCCTGCAGGTCATCTTCGACGAGGCGGTGCTGAAGCGGCCGATCGGCGGCGCGGACGTGATGCGCGCCCAGCTGGAGTCCCTGGTCGAGGCGGCGAAACGCCCAACGGTGACCGTTCAGGTACTCCCGTTCACACACGGGGGCCATGCGGGCCTTGACGGACGTTTCACCATTTTGTCGTATCCCGACCCCGCCGACCCCGATATCGCCTACGTAGAGGGGACCATGGGTGACGTTTACCTTGAGAGCAGCGAGGCAATAGCAAAACATAGGGACCGCTTCGATCGGATCGAGGCGGCCGCCCTGTCCCCCGAGGAATCCGCGCACCTCATAGCCGAGGCAGCAAGGAGCAGCCAGTGACCCACCTGCAGCGCGAACTCAACGGAGCCGCCTGGCGCACGTCGTCCCACAGCGGGAGCGGCGACCAGTGCGTCGAGGTGGCCCCCCTCTCCAGCGATCTGCGCGCTGTTCGCGATTCGAAGGACCCCGGCGGACCGGCCCTGGTGCTGACGCCGAACGCATGGCAGACCCTCCTCGACTCCATCCGGGAGGTCTGAGCACGACTCCGGAGGGCCGCGGCACCGCGCCGCGGCCCTCCGCCGTGCCCGCGACCCTCCACCGTTCCCGCGACCGCCGGCCGTGCCCGCGACCGCCCGGCCTTCCCCGGAAAATAGAACGTGTTCTAGTATCGCCGTGCGCCGCCGACCCGGCGGCGTGCCCGGCGACCGGAGGGTGGCATCGTGACCGCGGAACTCAAGCTCGGCATCAACGTCGGCTACTGGCAGAGCGAGCCCGACGACCAGACCGAGACGGTGCTGGCCGCCGAGCGCTGCGGATACGACTCGGTCTTCACCGCCGAGGCCTACGGCTCCGACGCCTTCACCCCGCTGGCCTGGTACGCCGCCCGGACGTCCCGCATCAAGCTGGGCACGGCCGTCGTGCAGATGTCGGCGCGCACGCCCGCCGCCACCGCGATGCACGCGCTGACCCTCGACGCGCTGTCCGGCGGACGGGTGATCCTCGGCCTCGGCGCGTCCGGCCCGCAGGTCGTGGAGGGCTGGTACGGGCAGCCCTTCCCCAAGCCGCTCGCCCGCACCCGCGAGTACCTCGACATCGTCCGGCAGGTCTGGCGCCGCGAGGAGCCGGTGACCAGCGAGGGCCCGCACTACCCGCTGCCGTACCCGGGCGGCGCGGGGCTCGGCAAGCCGCTGAAGTCGATCGTCCACCCGCTCCGCCCGGAGATCCCCGTCTACCTGGGCGCGGAGGGGCCGAAGAACGTCGCGCTGTCCACCGAGGTCGCGCAGGGCTGGCTGCCGCTGTTCGTCGACCCCGAGCAGATCGAGCCCGTGTTCGGCGGGTCGCTGGCGAACCGCCCGGACGGCTTCGAGATCGCCGCGACCGTCACCACGATCGTCACCGACGACCTGGCGTCCGCGCTGGAGTTCGCCAAGATCCCGCTCGCGTTCTACATCGGCGGGATGGGCGCCAAGGACCGCAACTTCCACCTCGACCTGATCGGCCGGCTCGGCTTCGCCGAGCAGGCGCAGCGCGTGCAGGAGTTGTTCCTGGACGGCCGCCGCGCCGAGGCGATCAAGGCGGTCCCGGACGAGCTCGCCGACTCGATCTCGCTGCTCGGTCCCCTCGGCCGGATCAAGGAGCGGCTCCGGCTGTGGCGCGACAGCCCGGTCACCACCGTGCTCATCGCCGGTGTGAAGGACGAGCCGACGCTGCGCGCGATCAAGGAAATGGTGGACGGCTGAGCAAGGCGTACGTACCTTCTCGCCCAGAATTATCACGTATCGGAAAGTTCCCGCCGTCACGGAGCGGGTTCTACGTTCGGGATCAGGCCACCCCGAGTTACCGGGGCATGGGGAGGGGCGGTCCGGCATGCGCCGGGCCGCCCCTCCCCATTTCGGGGTGGACCGCGGGCGGGCGGCGGAACCCGCCCGTAACCGATCACACGCGGCACGATGGAATGGAGGCGGCGAACCGGGCGCTGCACCGAAGGCACCCGGAGATCAGAGACTGGAGATGGGACACACGATGTCCACGCAGGAAGACGCCGCTCGGCTGCTCGTCCGCACCCTGGAGGCCGAAGGCGTCGAATACGTGTTCGGGATACCCGGCGAGGAGAACATCCACTTCGTCCACGCCCTGAACGACTCCCCCATCCGCTACATCCTCGTCCGCCACGAACAGGGCGCGGCGTTCATGGCCGAGATCTACGGCCGGCTCACCGGGAAGGCCGGCGTGGCCTCCGCGACGCTCGGCCCCGGCGCGATCAACCTGCAGCTCGGCGTCGCCGACGCCACCACCAACAGCACCCCCGTCGTCGCGATCTCCGCACAGGTCGGCCTCGACCGCATCTACAAGGAGTCGCACCAGATCGTCGACCTGGTGTCGCTGTTCCGCCCGATCACCAAGTGGTCCGAGCTGGCGCCGACCGCCGAGGCGCTGCCGGAGATGGTCCGCAAGGCGTTCAAGACCGCGCAGACCGAGCGTCCCGGCGCCGTCTACCTGGCCATCCCCGAGGACGTCGAGTCGGCCAAGGTCTCCAGCGCGCTCAAGCCGCTGCCGGTCAACATCGTCCGGCCGCAGGAGCCGTCGCCCTCGCAGATCGCCCGCGCCGCCGACGTGATCGCGCTCGCCCGGCAGCCGATCGTCCTC
Organism: Actinomadura napierensis; assembly: GCF_039529375.1. NCBI lineage: Bacteria > Bacillati > Actinomycetota > Actinomycetes > Streptosporangiales > Thermomonosporaceae > Actinomadura > Actinomadura napierensis. The sequence goes on along the minus strand of NZ_BAAAMR010000101.1, from coordinate 19,315 downwards.
GCCGGCCACGGCGCGACCCGCGACCGCGCGGGCGAGGCGCTGATCCACTTCTCCGAGCAGCTCGGCCTGCCCGTCGCCACCACCTTCAACGGCAAGGGCGTCTTCCCCGACGACCACCGCAACGCGCTCGGCGCCGTCGGCTTCATGCGCCACGACTACGTCAACTTCGGCTTCGACGAGGCGGACGTCCTCATCGCCGTCGGCTACGAGCTGCAGGAGTTCGACCCGGTCAAGATCAACCCGAACGCCGACAAGAAGATCATCCACATCCACCAGTCCCCCGCCGAGGTCGACGACCACTACCCCGTCACCGTCGGCATCCAGGGCGACATCTCCCGGTCCCTGCGCGCCCTCGCCGGCAGCGTCCACCGCCGCTGGGACGTCAACGGCACCGGCGAGAAGATCCGCCGGATGATGCGCGACGAACTCGCCGAGGGCGCCACCGAGGACGGCTTCCCCCTCTCCCCCCGCCGCATCGTCGCCGACGTCCGCGCCGCCATGGGCCGCAGCGACATCGTCCTGGCCGACACCGGCGCGGTGAAGATGTGGATGGCCCGCATGTACCCGACCTACGAGCCGAACACCCTGCTGGTCTCCAACGGCCTGTCGTCCATGGGCTTCTCCGTCCCCGGCGCCCTCGCCGCCAAGCTCGCCCACCCCGACCGCCGGGTCCTCGCCGCCACCGGCGACGGCGCCTTCCTGATGAACTCCCAGGAGCTGGAGACCGCCGTCCGCGAGAACATTCCGATCACCGTCCTGATCTGGGACGACTCCGCCTACGGCCTGATCGAGTGGAAGATGGACCTCGACATGGGCGCCAGCTCCCACATCAAGTTCGGCAACCCGGACTTCGTGAAGTACGCCGAGAGCTTCGGCGCCCGCGGCTATCGCGTGGAATCGGCCGACGAGCTGCTCCCCACGCTCCGCAAGGCCCTCGCCGAGGACACCGTGTCCGTCATCACCGTCCCGGTGGACTACTCCCACAACCTCCAGCTAACGGACAAGCTGGGCGACCTGACCGGCCCGTTCTGACCCACCCGCCGCACCGTCCATGGTATCGAATAACCATTCGAGACCATGAACGGTGCGCGACCGTTCGATTACCGTTAGTTTGCGTTCCATGCCAACGAGTGCACACGAGCTCCCGCTGGAGATGGTCCGCAACCGGCCCGAGCTCGTCCCCACGATCCTGCGGACCGTCTTCGGCCTGGACATCCTCGGCGAACCCAGCATCACGTCCGAATCCTTCGCGGATCTGAACCCGGCCGAACTCCGCTGCGACGCCACCGTCCTGTTCGACGCCCCGGAAAGGCCCGCCCACGGTGTCATCGTCGAGTCACAGCAGCGGTTCGATGGTGGCAAGCACTACAGCTGGCCCGCCTACATCGCACTGCTCCGGCTACGCCACAAGTGCGGGGCGACCCTGCTCGTCCTCTGCCCGGACCAGAAGAGCGCCCGACGGTGCGCCGCCCCCATCGACATGGGCCACCCGAACTGGGTGCTGGAGCCCCTGACCGTCCACCCCGGCATGCTCCCCCCGATCACCGACCCCGCCGAAGCCGCCCGCATCCCCGAACTCGCCGTCCTCAGCGCCCCCGCCCACGCCGACGGCCCGCACGCATCCGCCGTGGTCAGTGCCGTCGCGGCGGCCATCGACACACTGACCGGAGACGCCGGCCCTCTGTACCATGACTACCTGAGGACGCTGCTCTCCGACGCTGCCCGCAAGCTCCTGGAGGACACTGTGAAGACCGCCGGCTACGAGTGGCAGTCAGACTTCGCCAAGACCCACATCGCCGAGGGCCGCACCGAAGGACGTGCCGAGGGACGCGTTGAGGGACGCACCGAGGAGGCGGCCAAGTCGGTGCTGCTCGTCCTGAAGGCACGCGGCCTGGCGGTTCCCGACCACGTTCGCGAACGCGTCACCGGCTGCACCGACACCGACCAGCTCGAACGCTGGATCCAGCGCGCCGCGACCATCGACCACGCCGAAAACCTCCTCGACTGACCACCGGGCCGGCCCCGTCCTCTTTGGGCGGGGCCGGCCCGGGGGTGGGATCTAGGGTGGGCGGTGTGGGTGGCGAGGGTGTGTTGGCGGGGCGGATGGGGTTGTAACGGGGGTTGGGCGGCGGGCCGGGATCGGGTTCGCGGTGGCGCGGGAGCTGCTGGACGCCGGGGCGGGTCGTTCGGCGGGCGGTGGAGGTGTTCGGGGCGGTCGACGTGGTGGTGGCGAATCATGCGCGCAGTGCCGAGCAGACGCTGGACGAGGTCACGGCGGACGAGCTGGACCGCTGCTGGGCGGTGAACGCCCGGGCGAGCGTGCTGCTCGCCCAGGCGTTCGCGGAGGTCCACGACGACGCGCGGCCGGGTGGGCGGATCGTGCTGTTCACCTCGGGGCAGCATCTCGGGCCGATGGGGCGGGAGATCCCGTACGCGGTGAGCAAGGGCGCGATCCATCAGATGACGCTGACGCTGGCCGATGTGCTGGCCGATCGGGGGGTCACGGTCAACGCGGTCAATCCGGGGCCGGTGGACACCGGGTGGGCGGATGCCGCGTTGACCGCGAGGGTCGCCGGTGCGTTGCCGTTCGGGCGGTGGGGGAGGCCGGACGACGTGGCGCGGCTGGTGCGGTGGCTGGTGTCGGACGAGGGGCGGTGGATCACCGGGCAGGTGATCAACTCTGAGGGGGGTTTCCGGCGGTGGGGCGTCTGAGGAGGAGGCCGCCGGCGGCGAGCAGGGCGAGGGCGATCACCGCGCCGCCGTAGACGTCGGCGGTCTCGCGCAGGCCGATGTGGGTGGTGGCGATGCCGGCGGCGACGGCGGGCAGGCTGAAGGCCAGGTAGCTGAGGGTGTAGACGGTCGCGAAGAGGGCGGCGCGGCGGGCCGGTTCGGCGAGGCCGGCGGCGATGCGGAAGGCGCCGAGGAACGCGGCGCCGAAGCCGAGGCCGGAGACCACGGTGGCGGTGAAGAACAGCGGGGTGGACTCGGCGGCGAGCGCGGTCAGGGTGAGGGCGAGGCCGACGGCGAGGACGAGCGAGCCGCCGATCATCATGGGCCGGGGCGGCCGGGGGCCGGTCGCGATGACGGCGGTGGCGCTGGCGGCCATCAGGGCGAAGACGACGAGGCCGCCGACCAGGTGGTTGTGGACGCCGAGGACGCCGGCGGCGAGCGAGGGGCCGAGCGACATGTAGAGGCCGACGACGCCCCAGGTGGCGATCAGGCTCGGGACGACCAGCAGGAACGTTCCACGGGCGCCGCGCGGGACGCTGACCTGCGGGCGCAGCGAGGCGAGGGCGCCGGGCCGGCGGGCGGACGTCTCCGGCATGGCGAGGATGCCCGCGACGGCGAGGGCGCACAGCGCGGCGAGCAGCCAGTAGACGAGGGTGGTCGGCGCGGGGGCGTACTGGACGAGCAGGCCGGAGCCGAGGGCGCCCGCGCCGAGGCCGATGCCGGGGGTGGCGCTGTTGACCAGGGAGGCGAGGCGCTGGTCGTGCGGGGGTTGCAGGTCGACCAGGCCGGCGCTGATCGCGCCGGTGGCGGTGCCGGTGGCCAGGCCCTGCAGGATGCGGGCGGCGACGAGCCAGCCGACGCCGTCGGCGGCGACGAACAGCAGCATGGCGGCGACCTGGGCGACGAGCGCGGCGGCGAGCACGGGGCGGCGGCCGATGTGGTCGGACAGGGCGCCGACCGTGACGAGGGCGACCAGCAGCGCGAGCGCGTAGACGGCGAAGACCACCGTCAGCGTCGTCGCGGAGAACTTCCATTCGGCCTGGTAGACGACGTAGAGGGGGGAAGGTGCGGCGGCCGCGGCCATGAACGCCAGGAGCGTGGCGGTGAGGGTCCAGAAGGCGGCGGCGCGGGGCAGCCGGCGGGGGCGGGGGCCCGCGGCGGGTTCGGTTGCTGGGAGGGCGGTGGTCACGAGGACTCCTAAAGCAAAGATATTGGCTTTAAGAGACGGTACTCGCCTCCCGGCGCTAAAGCAAAGAATATTGCGTTAACCTGGTCGCCATGAGCACCGCCGCCCGTCCCGCGTCCGCGCGGCCCGGTGGGCGCAGCGCCCGCGTCCGGGACGCGGTGCACCGCGCCGTCACCGAGCTGATCTGCGAGCGCGGCGCCGACCGGGTCACGATCCCGGCCGTGGCGACGCGCGCGGGGGTCAATCCGACGACGGTCTACCGGCGCTGGGGGACGGTGCCCGCGCTGCTCGCGGAGGTGGCGGCCAAGGAGCTGGACGCCGACGCCCCTCCCCCGCCGACCGGCGACCTGCGCGCCGACCTGGCGGCCTACGCCGAATGGGATCTGGCGCATCTGGCGCGCCCGGGCGGCATCGCGTTCTTCCGCGCCGAGGTCGCGGCCGACCTCGACGAGCGGAAGGCGGGCCTGCGCGAGTGCCTGCGGCAGGTGACCGGCGACCTGGAGGGCATCCTCGCCGCCGCGCGGGAGAACGGCGCGACCGGCCTGCCGTCCCTCGACCAGATCATCGACCGGGTGGTCGCGCCGCTGTACTTCAGGGTCGTCTTCGCCGTCCCCGGCACCGACGCCCGTTTCGCCCGCGAGCTGGCCGAGGAGTTCCTCGACGGAAGGTCCTGACCGGGACGCGGCGGCCCCCGGCGCCGCGTCCCCGGCCCGGCTCAGGCGCGGCAGATGATCTCGCAGTTGGTGACGGAGTACCAGCCGTCCTCGGCGGCGGCCCACTCCTTCCAGCCCTCGTAGATGTGCTGCAGCTCGTCGCGGGTGGCGTAGCCGCCGGCGACGGCCTTGTCGGCGACGGACGAGTCGCGCATCCGGCCGCCCCAAGACTCGCTCCACCACTCGCGCTCTTCGGGGGTGGCGTAGCACCAGGCCGACGCGGACGCGGTGATGTCGGTGAATCCGGCCCGCCGCGCCCAGGAGACCAGGAGTCGCCCGCCGTCCGGCTCGCCGCCGTTGCCGCGCGCCACCTTGTAGTAGATGGACCGCCAGGGGGCCATGGCCTCGGGTTCGGGATACCAGACCATGGAACCGAAGTCGGCGTCGCGGGCCGCCACGATCCCGCCGGGCTTGGCGACGCGGCGCATCTCGGCCAGCGCCCGGACGGGGTCGGCGATGTGCTGCAGGACCTGGTGGGCGTGGACGATGTCGAAGGTGCCGTCCGGGAAGTCCAGATCGTGGACGTCGGCGACGGCGAACTCGGCGTTGGTCACTCCCCTGGCCGCCATGGTCCTGCGCGCCTCGTCCAGCACGACCTCGGCGGCGTCGGCGGCGACGACGCGTCCGGGCGCGACCAGCTCGGCCATCCCGGCGGTGATGGTGCCCGGGCCGCAGCCGACGTCCAGGACCGAGACCCCCGGGCGCAGGTGCGGGACCAGGTAGGCGGCGGAGTTCTCGACGGTGCGCCACTGGTGCGAGCTCAGGACGTTCGCGTGGTGGCCGTGGGTGTAGGTCGCGTTCGCGGACATCGGGATCCCCTCTCTGTCGGTGCCTGCACCCTACGCCCACTTCTCATACTTTGAGAACTGAATCTCACGATGCGAGACGGCGGGATGCCGGACATGCGAGAGGGGGCCGAGGCACGATGGCCTCGGCCCCCTCTCGGAGCCGGTTCGTCGGGCGGCCGCCGTCAGGCCGCCCCGTCCGTCACGCCGCCAGGGCGATGCGCCGGCCGGCGACGCGCCGCGCGGCGGGGACCGCCGGGACGGGCGCCGGGGCCGGGGCGGGCAGCGGCTCGATCACGGTCAGCGCCGGGGGAACCTCGGCGTAGGCGTTCAGCGTCGCGTGGGTGAGTTCGGTGAGCCACGGCTGCACGACGGTCCGCTCGGCGGGCCCGTGCAGTCGCGGGTGGGTGAGATGGAATGTGCCGGTCGCTTCGCTCACTGTCGACACCCCTCATTCCTTGACCCGGCGGCCCCGCGCCTGTGCGACGGCCACCGGTTGTCACATACCCCTAGGTACGTATGCACAAGCCACGCGGTTCGGCGGCTGTTCCCGAACGCCCCAGGTTGTCCCCTAAGTCACATCCAATCTACGCAGCACCTCTGACATTTCTCGAACAGGTATTCGGCTAGTCCGGGGTGGGCGCGGGGTCGGTGGTGACGGCGCGGAGCAGCGGGCGGCTCAGCGCGCTCGCGCCGAGGATCCCGCCGAAGCCGACCGCGACGAAGGCGGCGAGCGTCACGGCGCCGGACGCGCCGAACCCGATGGCGAACGGCGAGGCGAAGAACAGCCCGGTCGCCAGCGAGCCGCCGCCCATCACCACGAGCGGGATCAGCGTCTCCTGCCGCCGGGCCCGGTCCAGCACCCGCAGCGGGGTGCCCGCCAGGCGCAGCATCGCGTAGGCCTGCCTCCGGTCCAGCACCGCCGACGCGCCGGTGATGCCCGCGCTGGTGATCGCGATGAGGAACGACACGACCAGCACGGTGAGCGCGCCCGTCCGCAGGTCGGCCAGGAGACGGTCACCGGCCCTGTCCTGGTCGGCCGGGGTGGTGGCGACCTGGCCGGGGACGGCCGCGGCGAGCGCCGTGCGCGCCTCGTCCACCGCGCCGGCCCCGCCCCGCACGGCGATCGTCACGACGGCGTCGCGCGCAGCGGGCGGCCCGGGCGACCTCGGCGCGGACGGGTCGCCGGCAACGGGCTGCTTCACCGAGACGCCCGCGTCGATCCCGTGCAGCCCGCTTTTGACCTGCTCGGCGACGGCGGCGGCCCGGGCCGGCGGGACGGTCAGCCGCAGCTCGCCGGACGGCTTCGTCCCCGACGACGCGGTGCCCATCAGCGCGAGGAATCCCGCGACGAACCCGGTCAGCGCGACGCCGGCGACCGTCCGCCAGGCCGAGCGCGGGTCGTCCACCAGCCGGCGCCCGGCCAGCAGCCGCGCCGGGCTCCGCGCGAGGCCGACGGTGACGCGGCCGATCAGCGCGACCGCCCACGGCCCGGCGAGGTTGATCGCGACGAAGGCCAGCGCGAGGAACAGCAGCATGATCACCAGGCCGAGCCGGCCCATGCCGGTCAGCCCGCCGCTCGTCGCACCGAACGCGACCACGACCGCGGCGAGCAGCAGCAGCCGGACGGCGCGCATCGCCGGCGGCGTCTCGCGGCGGGCGACGCCGAGCGGGCTCACCACGACGCGGCGCAGCCCGACGACCGCGCTGGCGCCGACCAGGACGGGCACCGCCGCGAGGACCGCCGCGACGGTGAGCGCGCCCGGCCACAGGTCGGCGGCGTACCAGCCGCCGCCCGCGATGGTGATGCGGGTAAGAGCGGGGATCGCCGCCGCGTACAGAACGGTCCCGGCCAGCGCGCCCGCCGCCGCGGTGAGCACGGCCTCGGCCGTGGTGATCGCGACGACCTGCCCGGGCGTGGCGCCGACCAGCCGCAGCGCGGCGAGCCGCCGGTCGCGGCGCGCCACCGTCAGCCGGGCGGCGGCGCCGCCGAACACCAGCAGCGGCACGACCATCAGCACCGACGCGATCGCGACGAGCGCCTGGTAGACGGCGGCGGACACGGCGGTGTCCGTCGGGAACCGCGCGATCGCCGTCGGTTCGGCGGTGCCCTCCGTCCCGGCGAGGCCGTTGCGGTGCGCCGTCATGGCGGGATCGCCCGGGCGGTGGCCGACCACGGCGACGAGCTCGCCCGGGTGGATCAGCGCGTCCCGTCCGAGCGTCCCGACGCGGGCGGGGAAGCGGCCCGCGAGCTGGCCGGCGGGCAGGTCCTTCATGAGCCGGGCGAGCGCGGGCGAGGTCCAGGTCTCGCCCGGCTTCGGGAAGCGCGGCATGCCCGGCGGGGCGGGCGCGTCCGGTTTCAGCGCCGCCAGGTTCACGACGGTGATCGGCTCGCCGCGGACGGAGTCGGTCGCGAGGGCCTCGACCATCACCGGGTGCGCGTCCGCCTTCCCCGGATGCCGCCACGCGTCGGCGTGGGAGCGCTGCGCGAAGGCGAGGTTGGCGCTGACCGCGAACAGCAGGAGCCCGGTGGAGACGGCCACCGCGGCGAGGGTGAGCATCGAGCCGAGCAGGTTGCGGCGGCCCCCGCCGCGCAGCAGCCGCCAGGTCAGCTCCAGGGTCGTGCGCATCACGCCGCTCCGGGGACGGGCTGCCGCACGCGACCGTCGCTGACCTGCACCGTCCGGCCGCACCAGCGCGCCACGGACGGGTCGTGCGTCACCACGACCAGCGACGCGTCGTTGTGCCGGGTCGCCTCGGTCAGCAGCCGCATCGTCTCGTGGCCGGTGGCCTGGTCGAGCGCGCCCGTCGGCTCGTCGGCGAAGACGACCGCGGGACGGGGCGCCAGCGCGCGGGCGATCGCCACCCGCTGCGCCTGCCCGCCGGACAGCTCGCCCGGCCGCCGGCCCTCCAACCCGCCGAGCCCGAGCGGGCCGAACCAGGAGCGGGCGGCCTGGACGGCCTCCCGGCGCGGCGTCCCGTTCAGCATGAGCGGCAGCGCGACGTTCTCCTCGGCGGGCAGTTCGGGGAGCAGCTGCCCGAACTGGAAGACGAACCCGAACCGGGTGCGGCGCAGCGCGCTGCGGCGGCGCTCGCCGAGCGCGTCGATCCGCTGCCCGAGCAGGTGCACCTCCCCCGCGTCCGGGCGCAGGATCCCGGCGAGGCAATGCAGCAGGGTGGACTTCCCGGAGCCGCTCGGTCCCATGATCGCGACGGCCTCGGCGCGGCCGACGGCGAGGTCGACGCCGTCCAGCGCGACGGCGGTGCCGAACCGCTTGGCCAGGCCGCGTCCCGCGAGGACCGGCTCCGGCCGCCCGGGGAGAGGGGTCTCGCTCACGCGGCGGCCCTCCGCCGATCCGCGGCGGACCGCAGCTCGACGACCTCGCCGGGCTCGACGCCGGTTCCGGCGCCCGGCTCCGAGGGGCCGCGGGACCGCCGGTCCCGGATCGACTCGGTGATCTCCCGAACGGGGATCACCAGGCCGCCGTAGATCACGAAGATGGCGAACAGGACGATGAGGGGCGTGTAGACCAGTTCCATGGCCCAAGCGTGCGCCGCGCCGGGCCCCGCCCGCATCGGGCACAGGTTCGGTCCGGGCGGCCGGGCATCGGCCGAACGGCCGATCCGGGGGTCCGCTCGGGGTCGTAACCTCCATAGTCGTGAGCGACACGGGAACGGGGCTGGACCGCATCCACTCGGTGGGCGGCTGCCTCGTGCGCGCCGCCTACGGCGGCTTCGCCTCCCTGTACCTGCTGGCCGCGCTGGTCGCGGTGCACCACGAGCCGCCTCAGCTGCTACTGATCGTCTTCGCGGCGGCGGCGAACGCGGCGGCGCTCGCACCGTCCCGGTGGCTGGTCCGCGCCGCGGTGGCCGCCGGGGCGCTGTCGGTGGCCGGCAACGCCTGCTTCAGCACCGTGGTCGAGCTGCACCACAGCAACCCCGGGGTGTTCGCCGAGATCGGCGGGCTGCTCATCGTCATCGCCCGGACGGTCTGGAAGACCGGCCGGGACCGGCTCGTGCCGCTGACCGTGCTGCTCGGCGTCGCGGTGCTGACCATCCCGCTGCGCTGGTCGCCGATGGGCGCGCTGGTGTTCACCGCGCCGCTCGGCATCACGGTTGCGGTCGCCCTCGGCGTCGGGCTCTACCTGCGCGCGGTGGACGCGCGCCGGGCCCGGTCGCTCGCGGCGGCGCGCCGCGACGAGCGGCTGGAACTGGCCCGCGACCTGCACGACTTCGTCGCCCACCACGTGACCGGCATCGTCGTCCAGGCACAGGCCGCGCGGTTCGCGGCGCAGGTGGGCGCGGCGCAGTCGCCGGATCAGCTCGACACCATGTTCGCCGGGATCGAGAAGGCCGGCACCGAGGCGCTGACGTCGATGCGGCAGATGGTCGGCCTGCTGCGGGACGCGCAGCACACCTCGGCGCCCGACGGCGAGGCGTTCGGGGGCGGCGGCGCGCAGCCGGGCGAGCCTGCGACCCGGCCGGTCGGCGACCTGTCCCGGCTGCGCGACCTGGTCGCCGGCTTCAGCCACCCGCCCGCCACGCTCGCGCTGGCGCCCGACCTCGGCGCGCTGCCGCCCGAGGTCGCCGCGTCCGTGCAGCGGGTCGTGCAGGAGTCGCTGACCAACATCCGCAAGCACGCCGCCGACGCCGGGTCCGTCCAGGTCGCGGTCGTGCGGGTGGGCGGCGGGTCGGTGGAGGTCAGCGTCCGCGACGACGGGCAGGGCCGGGGCCGCCGGCTGCCGTCCTCGGGGTTCGGGCTGGCCGGGCTGACCGAGCGGGTCGACGCGCTCGGCGGGCGGCTGCGCGCCGGGCCCCGCCCGGAGGGCGGCTGGGAGGTCGTCGCCGTGTTCGACTGCGGTGCCCGTGGCGCCGGGCGCTAGAGCGCCTTCCTCCGACGAGCGCCGCGTGCGGTCGCGGAAAGGGCCGGCGGCTCATCCGCTCCGACGACACTGGAGAATGTGGACATGACCATCCGTGTGCTGATCGCCGACGACCAGCAGATGGTCCGGACCGGATTCCGGATGATCGTCGACTCGCAGCCCGACATGGAGGTGGTCGGGGAGGCCGCCGACGGCGCCGAGGCCGTCGCGCTGACCCGCCGGCTCCGTCCCGACGTGTGCCTGTTCGACATCCGGATGCCGAAGATGGACGGCCTGGAGGCGACCCGCCTCGTCGCCGGCCCCGACGTCGCCGACCCGCCGCGCGTGGTGATCGTGACCACGTTCGACATGGACGAGTACGTGTACGGGGCGCTGCGCGGCGGCGCGGTCGGCTTCCTGCTCAAGGACAGCGGCCCGGCGCTGCTGGTCGAGGCGGTGCGCGCGGCGGCCAACGGAGGGTCGCTGGTGTCGCCGTCGATCACCGTCCGGCTGCTGGAGCGCCTGGCGCGCCCGCCGGCGGCGCCCGCGCCGCCCCGCGAGCAGCCCACCGACCGGGAGCTGGACGTCGTCCGGCTCGTCGCGCGCGGGCGCACGAACGAGGAGATCGCCGCGGAGCTGTTCGTGTCGCTGTCCACGGTGAAGACGCACCTCGGCAGCGTGATGCACAAGCTCGGCGCGCGGAACCGGGTCGAGGTCGCGGCGTGGGCGTGGGAGTCGGGCCTGATGACCTAGCCGCCCCGGGACGGGGGCACGGCGCGCACATCGCAACAGCTACGGGGGAACGGCACTGGCACCGGAGTCGATCGACGGCATCCCGCCGGCCGTGGCGCTCATCTGGATCATGTGCGCCGCCGGGTGGGGGGTGGTCCTGGCCGGGCTGCGCCGCGGCCTGCGCGGCCCGGAGCGCGGGCCCGCGCTGTTCGCGCACACCGCCGCCCCGGCGGGCGTGGTGCTGATGTCCGCGCTGATCGGATACGGGTCGCTGTACGCGACGATCGCGCTGGCCGCGCAGTGGTGGTCGCTGTCGGTGGTGACGGGGTTCCGGCCCGCCCGGCTCGTGGCCGGAGGCGGCCTGGGGCGGCTCGCCGCGTGGCTGCTGCTGACCGCCGCCGTGACGTATGTGACGGGGCGCCTCGTCCTCGGCCGGTAGCGGCGGGGCCGCGCCTGAAGATCCGCGGGACGAGTGCGAACCCTTCGCGGGCCAACCAAGTCAAACCTACGTAGTATCCGAAGCAGCGAATCGCAAAAAAGGGTCCCCTCGGAGGTGAAACCATGCCGTGTGCACTATGTGGCGACATCATCCCGTCCGAGGTCGCCCGGTGCCCGGCATGCGGAGCCTGGGCGCGGCGCCGCGACTTCCGCGCCGTCGGCGTGGCGGTGTTCATGCTGCTCGGGTTCGACGCCTTCGTCTCGCTCGGCTCGGGGATCAGCCTGCTGAGAATGTCCCGGCCGCTGCACGACGCCACCCATGACACCTACAACGCGTCCGCCACCGGCAAGGCCCTCGCCCCGTACGGGGACGTGTTCCTGATCGGCGCGATCATGGCGGGGGTGACCGGCCTGCTGTACCTGGCGTGGCTGTGGCGCGCCTACGGGCAGTCGCCGGGGCCGCACCGCCATCACCGCGCCTGGGTGCTGCTCGGCTGGTTCTGCCCGGTGGTCAACCTGTGGCTGCCGCCCCGCATGGTCTACGAGGTCTGGGTGAACAGCGGCCGGTACCGGACGGCGGAACGGCAGGCGGCCGGGCTGGTCGTGGCCGGCTGGTGGGGGTGCGCCCTGCTCGGCCTGCTGTTCGCCCGCATGTTCGGCCACGGCAGCGTCGACACCCTCGCCGACGCCCGCTTCGACGTGCACGTCGGCGTCGCCGCGTCCGCCTTCCAGGCCCTCGCCGCCGCGCTGTGCATGGCCACCGTCTTCCAGATCACCCGCCTGCAGATCGTCCGCGACTAGCTCGGCGCCGGACCGGACGAGCCGCCGCTCGTGTGCCACAGCGGGACGCGGGGAGGGGAGCCGCCGGCGGGCGCTATGTCGGAGTACGGGGACATCGCGAAGCCGGTCGGCTGGACGACGCGGCGGCCGACCGGGCGTGCCCGCGGCCCCCGCTCCGCCCTGCGGCGGCGGACGGCGTCCATGCCGCCGTCCCGCCACCGCTCGAACAGGGACGTGAGGTCCCAGCAGGCCGTCGCGGTGATCGAGACGGCGCGGGCGCCGGCGTGCCGGACCCGCCCCCGCACGACCAGCAGCCACGAGCCGAACACGGTCGCGGCGCAGCGTTCCTGCACCGACTCGAAGAAGGCCAGGTCGACCGGGCCGGTGGAGTCGTCCAGCGTCGCGAAGATGACCCGCTGCCCCGACCGGACCGCCGGGGTCTGCGTCGCGACCTTCACCCCGGCCACCAGCACGTCCGACCCGTTGGGACGGCCGGGCAGCTCGGCGGCGCGGACGACGCCGAGCCCGTCGAGCAGCGCGTCGTAGAAGCCGAGGACGTGCCGGCTGACGTCCATGCCGAGGACGTCCAGCTCGGCCTCGACGACCTCGGCGGGCGTCATCGGCGGCAACTCGCCGAGCGGGACGGGTTCGGCGAGGCCGATCTCGACGCCGGACAGGGCGCCGTCGCCGTCCTCGTAGCCGAGCGGCAGCTGCCCCTCGACCACGGCGGGTCCGGTGCGGCGGGCGGTGACGCGGTCGAGGGCGCCGACGCGGCAGAGCAGGTCGCGGCGCGGCACCCGCTCGCCCGGGTACAGGGCGTCGAACGCCCCGGCGAGGACGAGGCGCTCGGCGGTCGGGCGCGACACCCGGGCGCGCCGCCAGAAGTCGGTCAGCGACGCGTACGGCCGCGCGCCGACGATCGTCCCGACCTCGGCGTCGCTGATGCCCCTGAGCTCGTTCAACGCGACGCGGATCCCGGTGTCGCCGCCCTCGGAGACGGGTTCGGCGTGCCACTCCGGCGCGGACCGGTTGACGTCCAGCGGCAGGATCGGGACGCCGAAGTGCCGCGCGTCGTCCAGGATGACCCGCTTGGGGTACATGCCGGGGTCGTGGGTGAGGACGCCGGCGTAGAACGCGGCGGTGTGGTGCCGTTTCAGCCAGGCGGACTGGTAGGTCGGCAGCGCGAACGACGCGGCGTGGGCCTTGCAGAACCCGAACGCGCCGAACGCGGTGAGCGTCCGCCAGACCCGTTCGACGGTCGGCTCGTCGTAGCCGCGCGCCCGCGCCCGCTCGCGGAACCAGGCGCCGACGACGGCCTGGCCGCGCTCGTGGTTCAGGCTGCGCCGCGCCGCCTCCGCCGTCGACAGGCCGCAGCCGGTCATCACGTCGAAGACGCGCAGCACCTGCTCGTGGAAGACGACGACGCCGAGGCTCTCACGCAGGGCCGGTTCGAGATCGGGGTGCGGATAGTCGGGGTCCCTGAGCCCGGCGCGGGCGTCCAGGAACGGCATCACCATGTCGGAGTTGACCGGCCCGGGGCGGAACAGCGAGATGTCGATGACGAGGTCGTCCAGGTTCCACGGCTGGAGCCGGCCGATCAGCTCGCGCTGGCCGGGCGACTCGATCTGGAAGCAGCCGAGCGTGCGGGACGTGCGGATCAGCGCGTAGGTGTCGGGGTCGTCGCGCGGGACGGCCTCCAGGTCGATCTCCTCCCCCGTCACCCGCGCGACCTCCGCGACCGCGTGCGCCATCGCCGACTGCATCCGGACGCCGATGACGTCGAGCTTCAGCAGGCCCATCGCCTCGACGTCCTCCTTGTCGAACTGGCTCATCGGGAACCCGAGCGCGCTCTGCTCGACGGGCACGCGGTCGCGCAGCGTCGCGTTGGACAGCAGCACCCCGCACGGGTGCATCGCGATGTGCCGGGGCAGGCCGTCCAGCCGCTCGGCGATGCGGAACAGCACGTCCAGGCGGCCCTGCGACAGGTTGCTCTGCCGCAGTTCCGGCAGGTCGCGCAGCGCGGCGCCGATCTGGCTCGCCCGGATGTGCGGGAACGCCTTGGCGATCGCGTCGATCTCCTGCGGCGGCAGCCCGACGGCGTTGCCGACGTCGCGGATCGCGCTGCGCGCCCGGTAGGTCTCCATCATCGACACGCAGGCCGTGCCGTCGGCGCCGTACCGGTCGAACAGCGCCCCGTAGGCCTCCAGCCGCCGCGCCGACTCCACGTCGAGGTCGATGTCGGGCAGGCCCTCGCGGCTGTCGGCGAGGAACCGCTCCATGACCAGGTCGTGCCGGAGCGGGTCGAGGTCGCCGATGCCGAGCAGGTGGTTGACCAGGCTGCCCGCGCCCGAGCCGCGGATGGCGCACCGGATGCCGCGCGAGCGGATCAGCGCCGCCGCGTCGGCGACCGTGAGGAAGTACGGGGCGAGGCCCTTGCGGGCGATCACCGCCAGTTCGTCGGCGAGCCGCTCCTCCGCGCGCCGGGCCCCAACGAGGCCGCGCCGGACCATCCCCTCCGCACAGCGGGCGGCGAGCCGGGCGTGCGGATCACCGGTCACCTCGGGCAGGTGCACCGCGTCCATCCCCAGGTCACGGCCCGGATCCAGGACGCAGCGCGCCGACAGCCGGCGCGTCTCGGCGAGCAGCGCGTCCGCCTCGTCCGGGCCGCAGGCCAGCTCCGCTGCCCGGCGCATCCGCGGCTCCGGCTTCAGGTAGGCGTGCCCGGTGCGGTCGTCCAGGTGCCGCCGGTCCAGCGGGACGAGCCGGCGCGTCACGTCCAGCACCTGCGCCACCGGATGGTCGGCCGGCTCCAGGTACCGGACGGCATTGCCGAGCACCGCGGGCACCCCGGACTCCCGGGCGAGCGCGAGCATCCGCGCCGCCCGGTGCCCGTCCCCCACGTCGTGGTGGTTCACGATCTCGATCACCGTCTCGGCCGTCGCCCGCCACCGCGCCAGCAGCCGGGACGCCACGTCCGGGCGCCGTGCGGCGACGGCCCGTCCCACGTCGGAGGCCGGGCCGAGCAGGGCCACGAGCCCGTCGGCGTGCGCGCCGACCATCTCCCGCGTCGTCACCGGGCGGCCCCGCTCGCCCGCCGCGTGCGCCGCGGTGACCAGCCGGCACAGCGACCGCCAGCCGGTGCGCCCCTCGGCCAGCACCACGACCCGCTCGCCGCCGGCGAAGCCGAGGTCGGCGCCCACGACCGCGCCGATCCCCGCGTCATCGCACGCCTGGACGTGCCGGACCGCGCCGTACAGCCCGTCCCGGTCGGTCAGCGCGAGCGTCTCCATGCCGAGGTCCGCCGCACGGGCGGCGAGCGCGGCGGGCGGCGCCACCCCGTACCGCAGCGAATACCCCGAAGCGACATGAAGGTGCACGTCAATCCCATACCCGGGAAAGAAGCCATGTGTCGGACGCCGCGTCGTAGCGCAACTCGTAGACCCCGATCTCCCGGTCCGGGGTCGCCTCGACCCGCCAGAACTCCCGCTCGCCGGTGGCCTCGCCGTCGGGATGCTGCTCCCGCCACCAGTCGCGGGTCGTGACCCAGTGCTCCAGGACCCGCCGGACGCGGTAGAGCCGGCCACGCCAGACGAACCGGACCGGACGCCCGTCGCTCACCCAGACGTCCACCGGGTCGCCGAACACGCGTGTCATCTGCCTCCCCCTCGTGCTCGCCGCACGGGGGAAGGGAGCATGCGGCCGTTCGAACATACGTTCGCGACCGAGTCTAGAGACCCCCGCGACGCACAAGCAAGACGGGGTGCGGTGGACGCGCGGGCTCAGCCGAGCAGGCCGGCGATCCGGTCGGCGGCGACGGCGGTGGTCGCGGCGTCGGCCATGCCGCCGCCGGCCCACAAATAGGACCAGCCGGCGCCGACGGGGGTGACGACCACCATGACCTGCCGGAGCGTGCGGGGCCCGTGGACGCTCAGCACGCTCTCGCCGGGGCCGGCGAGGCGGCAGGACAGGCCGCGGGCCTCCAGCTCGTACGCCAGCGCCGCCAGGTGCCGGCGACGCACCTCGGCGATCTCTCCTCCATCGGCTACAGACACCCGCATCAGCCGCCTCAGCATGGACCGGGCCGCCCGCCGGCGACCATGAGCGATCGCGCGGCGACGGTTGGTGACCGGCTCTCAGGATGACCCGTACCGGCGGGCCGCGCAGCGGAAACGCCGAGAGTGGGACGGGGTTTTCCGCGCCCGGCGCCGATGGTCCGGGCGGGCGGGGCGGCGCGGCATCCCCGGGTGCGCCAATCGGCCGGCGGGCACCGGGCCTTCCGTATAACGGAACCCGGTTCGGATACGGAGGGTCCGTCCGTGATAGAAGCCTCTCTGAGACGGGCGTCCCGCGCCCGGCCCCGGAGAAGGAGTCAGCCGATGACCCCCGCCCCCGCCGGCGACGAACCGGGTCCCCCGGAAGGCGCAGGCGTCCCGGCGCGCACCGAGCGCGCCCTGGCCGGGCTGCGCGAGCGCAAGAAGCAGAAGACGAGGCTCGCGCTGATCGACGCGGCGCTCGAGCTGTTCCTGGAGCAGGGCTACGAGGCGACGACGATCGACGAGATCGTGGCGGCGGTGGAGGTGTCGCAGCGCACGTTCTTCCGCTACTTCGCCACCAAGGAGGACGTCGTCACGAGCTTCCCCGCCGAGCACGACCACGTGCTGGCGGAGGCGCTGGCGGAGCGGCCGGAGGGAGAGCGCCCGTTCACCGCGCTGTTCGAGTCGCTGCGCGTGGTGCTGCGCACCATCGCCGGCAGCGACCCGGCCGACAGTGAGCGGTTCCGCCGCGTCCGGCAGGTGATCGAGGCGACGCCGTCGCTGATCTCTGCGCAGATGGCGCGGTACAAGGCGGCCGAGAGCGACCTCGCCGCCGTGATCGCGCGGCGCGAGGGCGTCGACCCGGTGAACGACCTGCGGCCGCAGATCGTCGTGGCGTTCTACTCGTCGGCGACGCGGATCGCGTTCGAGGACTGCGCGCGGCAGGACATCTGGGACCCCGAGACCGTCGCGGCCCGGGTCGAGGAGGCCGTCGCGCTCGTCAGCCGCACCATGCGCGACTGGGTCTGACGGGCCGGACACGACGGGCTGAGCGTGACGGAATAGCCCGCGGGCATGGCGGGTTGCGGCGTTCCGGAGGGTTCCCCGAACGGCAGGAGTGGAAATGCGCGCGATCGTCGTCTCCGAGAGCGGCGGCCCGGAGGTGCTGAAGGCCGGCGAGCGTCCCGACCCGGTCCCCGGAGCCGGGGAGGTGCTCGTCGACGTGGCGGCGAGCGGCGTCAACTTCATCGACGTCTACCACCGGACGGGCGCCTACGCGCAGTCGCTGCCGTACGTGCCGGGCGTGGAGGGCGCGGGCACGGTGGCCGCGGTCGGCGACGGCGTCGCCGACTTCGCGGTGGGCGACCGGGTGGCCTGGTCGAACGTGCCCGGGTCGTACGCGCAGCGGGCCGCGGTCCCGGCGGACAAGGTCGTGCCCGTCCCGGACGGCGTGGGCCTGGAGGACGCGGCGGCCGCGCTGCTGCAGGGCATGACGGCGCACTACCTGACGCGTTCGGTGCACGAGGTGAAGGCGGGCGACACCGTCCTCGTGCACGCGGCGGCGGGCGGGATGGGCCTGCTGCTCACCCAGGTCTCCAAGGCGGCGGGCGCGCGCGTCATCGGGACGGCGTCGACGCCCGAGAAGAAGCGGACGGCGCGGGACGCGGGCGCCGACGAGGTGCTGGACTACGACGGCTTCGCCGACCGGGTGCGCGAGCTGACCGGCGGCGAGGGCGTCGCCGTGGTGTACGACGGCGTCGGCGCGCCGACGTTCGACGGCAGCCTGGCGAGCCTGCGGCGGCGCGGGGTCCTCGCGCTGTACGGCGCGGCGGGCGGGAAGGTGCCGCCGTTCGACCCGCAGCGGCTGAACGCGGCGGGTTCGCTGTTCCTGACGCGGCCGACGCTCGCGCACTACACCGTGACCCGCGAGGAACTGCTGGAACGCGCCGCCGACGTGTACGGCTGGATCGCCTCCGGCGAGCTGGAGCTGCACATCGGGCACCGCTACGACCTCGCCGACGCGGCCACCGCGCACGCCGACCTGGAGGCGCGCCGCACCACGGGCAAGCTGCTGCTGATCCCCTGACGAACCGCGCGCATCGATGATCAGGGCGGCGCCGGCTCCCTTAGCCTTGCCTCCATGACGACATACACCGCCGATCCCCTCGAACAGGACGAGCCCCGCGTTCTCGGGCCCTACCGCCTGCTCGGCCGGCTCGGCCGCGGCGGGATGGGCACCGTGTACCTGGCCGCCGAGCCGGACGGGCGCCGGGTCGCGGTGAAGGTCGTCAACCGGGAGCTGGCCGGGGAGCCGGCGTTCGTCGCCCGGTTCCGCCGCGAGGTCACCGCCGCGCGCCGCGTCCACCGGTTCTGCACCGCGCCGGTGCTGGACGCCGAGCTCGACCAGGACCCGCCGTACGTCGTCACCGAGTACATCGACGGGCCGAGCCTGGAGGCGGCCGTCAAGGAGCGCGGGCCGCTGCCCGGCTCGGACCTGGAGTCGATCGCGGTCGGCGTCGCGACGGCGCTCGCCGCGATCCACGGCGCGGGGATCGTGCACCGCGACCTCAAGCCCGCGAACGTGCTCCTGTCGTCCACCGGGCCCCGCGTCATCGACTTCGGCATCGCCCGCGCCCTCGACGCCCCCGACGGCCCGACCCGCACCGGCCAGTTCGTCGGCACCCCGTCCTACATCGCGCCCGAGGTGCTGCACGGCGGGCCGGTCGAGCAGGCGTCGGACGTCTTCGCGTGGGGGTGCGTCATCGCCTACGCCGGGACGGGCCGCCCGCCGTTCCAGGGCGAGTCGGTCGCCGACACCTTCCGCCGGATCGGCGCGGAGGAGCCGGTGCTGGACGGCCTCGACCCGCGGCTGCGCGCCGTCGTCGCCGCCGCGCTCGACAAGGACCCGCGCAACCGGCCGACCGCGGAGCGGCTGCTCGCCCGGCTCGTCGGGCAGGAGCGGGCCGACCCGGAGCGGCTCGCGGAGACGGTCTCGGCGACCTGGCGCCGCCCGGACGGCGCGCGGCCCGCGCCGCCGGCACCGGGTCCACCGCCC